>CAIRWP010000326.1 GCA_903882335.1 uncultured Opitutia bacterium
CGACAAGGTCGTGTTCGCCCCCGACAGCGTCCACCCGCACGTCGAGACCGGACATCGGATGTATCTGGAGGCGATCACGCGTTCCCTGCCGGTCATCGGCCAGGCTTCGGGCAAGCCGTCGAAGCACGAGCTGCCCGCGCCGCTGGTGGCCGACAACTTCGAGGATGCCCGGCTGCTCTCCGTTGCCGCTGCCAAGCTCCCGGCCGGGGTCGCGCCGCTGGACCCGCAGAAGGACGCCCTGGCGAAGGCCTACGCGAACCGCCTGCCGGCCCTCGTCCGCCTCACGCAGGCCGGTCAGGTCCTCGAATTCAAGTTCAAGGGCACCCACTGCGCCATCTATGACGTCATCGGCCCGGCCGGCGGCAAGGTGGCCGTGACCCTCGACGACGGCGCCCCCAAGGTCGTCACGCGGTTCGACGCCTACTGCACCTACGCCCGGCTGAGCACCTTCACGGTCGGCACCCGGCTGCCGGACGCCGTCCACACCGTCCGCCTGGAGCTACTGCCGGACGCCTTCGACAAAGCGGCCATCCTGGCCCAGCGGAAGGAGAAGATCGACCAGCCCGAGCGTTTCGCGGACCGCCATTTCCTGCCCGGCGGCCTGCTCCTGCGCGGCGAGCTCGTCCCTTAAAACCCGTCTCAAGGTGGCCCAGCCTTGACCGTACCCATCCGCTCGGCAAATCTGGGCGTCTTCCCCCTCCCACCCAACCTCACCATGCGTTTCGGCCTCAACACCTTCCTCTACGCCTCGCCGTTCACCAACGAGAGCGTCTCCATGTTCAAGAAGCTCAAGAAGTGGGGCTTCGACACCGTCGAAATCGCCATCGAGGACCCGTCGCACGTCGACCCGGCCGTCCTCAAGGCCGCCGCCGCCAAGGCCGGTCTCGCCATCGGCTCGATCTGCGCCGCCATGGGCCCCGGTCGCGACTTCCGCGGCAGCGCCGCCGACCAGAAGAACGCGCAGAAGTACCTGACCGCGCTCGTCGACCAGGCCGCCGCCATGGGCTGCCCCCGCATCATCGGCCCGCTCTACTCCGTCGTCGGCCTCATCGGCTCGCATGACGACAAGACCAAGGCCGCGCACTTCAAGCTCGTGGTCAAGAACCTCAAGCAGCTCGCCAAGCACGCCGAGAAGAAGGGCGTCCTCCTCTGCATCGAGCCCCTCAACCGCTTCGAGACCGACTTCCTCAACACCTGCGACCAGGGCCTGCGCCTCGTCAAGGCCATCAACTCCCCGGCCGTGAAGCTCCACCTCGACACGTTCCACATGAACATCGAGGAGAAGAACCAGGCCGCCGCCATCCTCAAGGCCGGCAAGCACCTCGGCCACTTCCATGCCTGCGGCACCGACCGTGGCGTCCCCGGCGGCGACTCCCTCGACTGGAAGCCGATCGTGGCCGCGCTCAAGAAGATTGGCTACAAGCAGGACGTCGTCATCGAGTCCTTCACCACCGACGTGAAGGTCATCGCCCGCGCCGCCGCCATCTGGCGCAAGATGGAGCCCAACCGCGACGACATCCCGGTGAAGGGCTTGCAGAACATGCATCGCCTCTTCGGCCGCGCCAAGTAACCTTACCCCCATGAAACTCCGCTCCTCCCTCCTCGCGCTCCTTGCGCTCGCCTCGACGGCCGTCGCCGAGGACAAGAACCTCTTCAACGGCAAGGACCTGACCGGCTGGAAGGGTCTCGAATTCTGGTCCGTCGAAGACGGTTGCATCACCGGCCGCACGACCAAGGAGAAGCCCACCAAGGGCAACACCTTCCTCGTCTGGCAGGGCGGTGAGATCGGCGACTTCGAGTTCACCTTCAAGTACAAGATCGTCGGCGGCAACTCCGGCGTCCAGTACCGCTCCAAGGTCGTCGACGAGAAGGGTTACGTCGTGGCCGGTTACCAGGCCGACTTCGAGGCGGGCAAGACCTACTCGGGCATCCTCTATGAGGAAAAGGGCCGCGGCATCCTCGCCCAGCGCGGGCAGAAGACCGTGATCAAGGACGGCGAGAAGCCCGGCAAGGCCAAGGTCGAGGTGACCGGCGAGGTCGGCAAGTCCGCCGAGATCCAGGCCAAGATCAAGGCCGAGGACTGGAACGAGTACCGCATCGTCGCCCAGGGCGGCCACCTGCAGCACTTCATCAACGGCGTCCAGACCGTCGACGTCACCGACGAAACCGCGGTCGGCGCCAAGAAGGGCATCCTGGCCCTCCAGCTCCACGCCGGTCCCGCGATGGTCGTCCAGTTCAAGGACCTCGTCCTCAAGGAGGGCAAGTAAGCCCACCCGGAATCTCCCTGAAGGCCGCAGGACTCCCCGTCGCTGCGGCCTTTCTTTTTACCCCTAAGAAACTCCCATGAAGAAGCACCTCCTCCTCGGCGCGCTCGCCCTCTGCGGCGGTCTCGCCGCCGTCCACGCGGCCGACAAGAAGAACGTCCTCCTCATCGCCGGCCGGCCTAGCCACGGGCCGGGCGAGCATGAGCACAACGCCGGCATCCAACTCCTCGCCGCCGGCCTCAAGCAAGGCGCCTCCGGCCTGGTGGACGTCGAGGTCTCCCTTGGCGGCAAGTGGCCATCCGACGAGGCCATCGCCAAGGCGGACACGATCGTGATCTACTCCGACGGCGGCGGCGGACACCCCGCGCTCCCGCACCTCGACCAGCTCGCCAAGAAGATGGCGGCCGGCGCCGGCTTCGTCTGCCTCCACTACGCCGTCGAGCCTGCTTACGAGCGCGCCGGCTGGCTCAGCGTCGACGGCAAGCCCGTCAACCCGCCGCCCGCGGGGCGCTCCTCGACCGGCAAGGGTGCCCGGGAGTTCAAGGACTGGCTCGGGGGTTACTTCGAGCAGCACTGGTCGGTGAACCCGCATTGGCTCGCCGATTTCAAGTCCCTGCCCGACCACCCGGCCAGCCGCGGCGTGAAGCCCTTCGCGACGACCGACGAGTGGTACTTCAACATGCGCTTCCGCGACGGCATGACTGGCGTCACCCCGTTGCTCGCCGCGCTCGCCCCCGAGGCCACCATGAAGCGCGGCGAAGGTGCCCACGCCGGTAATCCCGACGTCCGCAAGTCCGTCCTCGAGGAGAAGAAGCCCCAGGTCGTCGCGTGGGCGGTCGAACGCCAGGACGGCGGTCGCGGCTTCGGTTTCACCGGCGGACACTTCCACAAGGGCTGGGCCAACGACAGCCAGCGCACGCTCGTCCTGAACGCCATCGTCTGGACCGCCAAGGCCGAGGTGCCCGCGGCCGGCGTCGCGTCCAAGTTCACCGACGAGGAGCTCGCCGCGAACCAGGACCCGAAGGGTAAGCCCAAGCCGAAGCCGGCCGCCACCCCGGCGCCCGCCGCCAAGTAAACGCGCTTCCCGCGGACTCTTGGGCCGGAGGTTCGCCTCCGGCCTTTTTGTTGGCCGGAAAAGCCGCGGGTCGCTTGACCTGCGGCGCCCGTCGCCGACCTTGCCGGCATGTCCCAGCACATCGCGATCATCGGCGGCACCTCCGGCATCGGCCGCGCCGTCATCGCCCAGCTCCAGGCCGACGGCCATCACGTCCACGCGGCCTGCCGCTCCCCGGAGAAGCTGGCCGACCTCGGGCTGGAGGCGCAGCGCTTCGACGCGCTGACCCCGGCGCCGCTCGTCTGGCCGGAGCGCCTCGATGGCCTCGTCTACTGCCCCGGGACGATCGTGCTCAAGCCCTTCCACCGGATGACGCCAGAGGACTTCCAGCGCGAGCTGCAGGTGAACCTCTTCGGCGCCATCGCCGCGCTGCAGTCGGCGCTGCCGGCCCTCAAGGCCTCGGGCCACGCCTCCGTCGTGCTCTTCTCCACCGTCGCCGTCGCGCAGGGCATGCCGATGCACGCCGGCATCGCCGCGGCCAAGGGCGCGGTCGAAGGCCTCGCGCGTAGCCTCGCCGCCGAGTGGGCGCCGGCCATCCGCGTCAACGTCATCGCCCCGTCCTTGACCGATACCGCGCTCGCGGCCCCGCTGCTGAATTCGGACCTGAAGAAGGAGGCCGCCGCGAAGCGTCACCCGCTCCAGCAGGTCGGCCGCTCCGAGGATCTCGCCACGCTGGTCTGCCACCTGCTCTCCGGCCATGCGCGCTTCATGACCGGCCAGGTGCTCCACGTCGACGGCGGGCTGTCGGCGGTGCGGACGTTCGCCTGAGTTCCCCGGCCAAAGAAAAACCCGGGCGCCTCGCGGGCCCGGGTTTCGGCAGAGCTTTCGCTCCGTTCAGATCAGCATCAGCGCGGGCTCTTCCAGCAGCTGCTTGAGCGCCTGGAGGAACTGCGCGCCGTTGGCGCCGTCGACCACGCGGTGGTCGCCGGAAAGGCCAATCACCATGCGATGGCCCACCACGAGGCGGTCATGCGCGTCGACGACGGGCTTCTTGATGGTGGCGCCGACGGACAGGATCGCGGCGTTGGGCACGTTGATGATGCCGAAGAAGCCGGTGACGCCGTACATGCCGAGGTTGGTGACGGTGAAGGTCGAGCCGGACATCTCGCCCGGGGTGAGTTTCTTCGAGCGGGCCTTGCCGATGAGGGACTTGGCCTCGACGGCGATATCCTTCAGGGTCTTGGCATGAGCATCGCGGATGACTGGGGTGACCAGGCCGTCCTCGAGGGCGACGCCGAAGGAGAGGTGCACCGCGGAGTGCTGGCGGATGCTCGTGCCGGCCCAGGATGCGTTGACCGCAGGGACGCGGCGCAGCGCCTCGGCGGAGGCCTTCAGGATGAAGTCGTTGACCGAGAGCTTCACCGCGTCGGCGCCGCCGGCTTCGGCCAGGCGCTTGTTGAGCGACTCGCGCATCGCCATGAGCGGGGCGGCGTCGACCTCGACCTCGAGGTAGAAATGCGGCACGGTCACCTTGGACTCGAGCAGGCGGCGGGCGATGGTCTGGCGCATGCCGCCGACCGGGACATCGGCGTCGGGCTGGATGCCCTTACCGTCGGCGGGCGGAGCCACGGCGACGTTCACGGGACCGCTGGGGGCGGCGACGGCCGGAGCCGAGGCGGCGGCGGCGACATCGCGGGCGACGACGCGGCCACCGGGACCGGAACCGGCGAGGGCACCGGCGTTGATCGCGGCCTGGGCGGCCATGCGCTTGGCGTAAGGGGAAACCTTGGCGCGGCTACCGTCGGACTGGGTCGCGGGCGCGGCGCTCTCGGCGGGCGCGGGCGGGATGCAAGGGATGCCGGTGGACTCGGGGATCGCGGGGGCCGCGGCCTTCGGCGCCGGGGCGGCCTGGCCGGGCGCCGGGGCGGCTTCGCCCTTCTTGCCGATGGCGCAGATCGGCGCACCGACCGGCAGTTGCGAGCCGGCGGGGGCGTAGATCTTGAGGATCGTACCCGGCACGGTGCAGGAGAGCTCCATCGTCGCCTTGTCGGTTTCGACTTCGCCCAGGATGTCGCCGAAGGCCACGGCCTGGCCTTCCTTGACGTTCCATTTCACCAAAGTGCCCACCGACATCGTGTCGGAGAGTTTCGGCATATCGATAATTTCAGCCATCGGGTGTGAGAAGGGTGGGGGTTAGGCGAGGACCTTGAGGGCTTCGCGGACGACGCGGTTCACGTCGGGGAGCTGCTGGTCCTCGAGGCGCTTGCAGTAGATCTGCGGGGCGTCAATCGAGGACACGCGGTGGATCGGGGCGTCGAGTTCGTCGAACGCCTTCGACTGGATGAGGTAGGCGACCTGGGCATCGACGCCGCAGAAGGGCTTGTTCTCCTCGACCAGCAGGGCGCGGTGCGTCTTGCGGACGGACGCGAGGATGGTCTCCTCGTCGAGTGGGCGGATCGAGCGGAGGTCGACGACCTCCACGCTGACACCGTGCTCCTGCTCCAGGATCTCGGCGGCTTTGAGCGAGGTGATGACGGCGCGGCCGTGGGCCACGATGGTGAGGTCGGTCCCGACGCGCTTCACGTCGGCGACGCCGAGCGGCACGATATAGTCCTCGTCCGGCACCTCGCCTTTGTCGTTATAAAGAATGGTGTTCTCCATCACGTACACCGGGTCGTTGTCGCGGATGGCGGCCTTCATGAGGCCCTTCGCGTCGTACGGGGTGGCGGGGCAGACGACCTTGATGCCCGGGTGGGAGGCGAGGATGGCCTCGGGCGTGTGCGAGTGGGTGGCACCGACGTTGGTGCCGCCGTTGGCCGGGCCGCGGATGACGATCGGGCAGTTGATGAGGCCGCCGGACATGTAGCGGATGTTGCCGGCGTTGTTCACGATCTGGTCGAACGCGACGTACGAGAAGGACCAGAACATCAGCTCCATGACCGGGCGGATGCCGAGCATCGAGGCGCCGATGCCTAGGCCGATGAAGCCGGCCTCGGAGATCGGGGTGTCGACGACGCGCTTGGGGCCGAATTCCTTGAGGAGGCCTTCGGTCACCTTATAGGCGCCGTTGAATTGGGCGACTTCTTCGCCCATGAGGACGACCTTCTCGTCGCGCTGGAGCTCTTCGCGCATCGCGGCGCGGAGCGCCTCGCGGTAGGAAATGACGGGCATGGAAAGGCGGGCGGAGGGTTATTCGAAGATGATCGTGCCGCGGCTCGTGGTCTGGGGCCCGCGGTTGTCCTCTTCCCAGTAGATGTGCTTGGTGATGTCGGCGACGGTGGGATCCGGCGACTCGTCGGCGAAGACGGCGGCCTTGTCGGCCTCGGCCATCGCGGCGTCGTTGATCTGCTGGGAAAGCTCGGCGGTGAGGACCTTCTCGCGCAGGAGTTCCTGTTCGAAGGCGAGGACCGGGTCCTTCTTCTCGCGGTATTCCTTGATCTCCTCCTTGTCGCGGTAGGTCTTGTCCGGGTCGGCCATGGAGTGGCCGAAGTAACGGTAGGTGAAGATCTCGAGGACGGTCGGCTTGGATTCTTCGTGGGCGCGCTTGAGGGCGATCGCGGTCTTGGCGCGGACTTCGTAGACGTCGTGGCCGTTGATGACGTCCCAGGCCATGCCGTAGCCTTCGGCGCGCTTCGC
>CAIRWP010000327.1 GCA_903882335.1 uncultured Opitutia bacterium
CCTATCGCTCGCCCAACGAACGTATCCGGAGTCTGACCGTCCACCCGAAGGCCGACCCGGTCAAAGGCACGACGATGGCGGCCAACACGGTCACGCCGGAGGGCCGCGCCTGCTATAAGGCGCTCACCGACTTCATCGCCCGTCGCTGGTCGGCGGCCGACGCTCCGCACGGCCGCATCTGGGGCTGGGTGGTCAGCAACGAAGTGAACTCCCACCACGAGTGGCATCAGATGGGACCGGCGACAGCCGAGGAGGTCGCCCTGCAATACGAAGACCAGGTCCGCCTCGCCTGGGAATCCCTTCGTCGCCATTCGGCCAACGCCCGCGTGTATATCTCGATGACGCACAGCTGGACGGCCAAGGGTCACAAGGATCCGCTCCAAGCCTGCCCGGGTCGCACCCTCCTCGAACTGTTCGCGAAGCGTGCGCGTGAGCGCGGCGACTTCGACTGGAACCTGGCCTTCCACCCCTACCCTGCGAATCTGCGCGACCCGCGTACCTGGCTCGATAAAGTATCGTTCAATGACGACACGCCGAAAGTGACGTTCAAGAACCTCGAGGTGCTGACCAAGAAACTGGCGACGGCCGAAATGCTCTACGCCGGCAAACCGCGCCGCCTCAGTTTCACCGAACAGGGCTTCGACTTGCCAAATCGCCCCGAAGGACTCGCCGAACAGGCCGCGGCCTATGCCTATGCTTGGGAAAAGGTCATTCGCCTCGGCGATACCGTCGACGCCTTCCACTATCATCGTCACGTCGACCACTCCCTTGAAAACAGCCTACGGTTCGGACTTTGGAGCAACAAACCGGGCACGATCTCCGAACCAGACCAGAAACGCCCGATCTGGCATCTGATGAAAGCCGCCGACACGCCGGCATGGAAAGCCGCCGCCGAACCTTACCTGAAGACCTGCGGATTGAATAGCTGGGATGCAGTGAATCCCAAGTGACGAGCGGTAAGCGTGAGGTGCGGAAAAACCAGAGAAGGCGGCGGCCTTCTGCCACCTGTTATTCATTTGAAACCCGCCTCCCTCCCACCTGTCTGCATCCCATGCGTCTGCTTCTCCTGGCTGCTCTGCTCATTGCTTCCATGGCTGCGGCCGAACCGGACCGCACCCCCTACCCGACCACCCCGTCACCCAAGGGTCTGCAGGTCCAGATGGTCGACGACGCGATCGAACTGGGCATCCACCACGCCGGTCTCAACATCAACCTCACCGCGCTCCTGCTGCCGGAACCGCGAGCCGGGCAGCCCAGCGCCACGGTCGACGGCTTCACGTTCGGCTTCAACGAGAACTACGCCCGCAGCCTCGACCGTTCTATCAAGCGGCTCTCGGACCGCGGCATCGTCGTCACCTTGATCCTGATCCACTACCGCTCGGCCGACGCGCGCGTCAACGCCCTGGCGCTGCACCCGCAGGCGACCCCGGGCCAAGGCACGACGATCGCCGCGAATACCGTGACCCCGGAAGGCCGCGCTTGCTATCGGGCCGTGACCGAATTCGTCGCGGCGCGCTGGAGCTCCGCCGACCGCGCCCACGGCCGCGCTTGGGGCTGGGTGATCAGCAACGAGGTCAATTCGCATCAGGAATGGCATCAGATGGGCCCGGCCACCGTCGAACAGGTCGCCGCGCAATATGAGGACCAGGTTCGGATCGCTTGGACGTCGCTGCGTAAGCACTCGGCTTTTGCGCGCGTCTACCTCTCCCTCGAGCACCACTGGACGGCGACCTACCGGAAAGACCCCCGCCTCGCCTGCGCAGGACGCGCCCTCCTGGAAGCCTTCGCTAAGCAGGCCCGGGCCCGGGGTGACTTCGACTGGAACCTGGCGTTCCACCCCTACCCGACCAGCCTCCGCGACTCCCGCACCTGGCTGGATAAAGTGACCTTCGACGACGCGACGCCGAAGGTGACGTTCAAGAACCTCGAGGTGGTGACGCGCAAGCTCGCGACCCCTGAACTCACCTACGAGGGCCGGCCGCGCCGACTGAGCCTGACCGAGCAAGGCTTCGACCTCGGCAATCGCCCGAACTCCGCGCAAGAACAGGCCGCAGCCTATGCCTACGCTTGGGAGAAAATCAGCCGACTCGAGGGTTCCATCGACGCCTTCCTCTACCATCGGCACGTCGACCATGCCAAGGAAGGCGGCTTGCGGCTTGGCCTGTGGAGCAACAAGCCCGGCAGCATCGCCGACCCGGACCAGAAGCGCCCGATCTGGTTCGCGCTCCAGGCCGCCGGCACGCCCGCATGGAAGGCCACCGCCGAACCTTACCTGAAGACCTGCGGGCTGCAGAGTTGGGAGGAAGTGAATCCCAAGTGATGAGCGGTAAGCGGTTAGCGGTTGGCGTTTAGAAAGAAAGCATAACCCCGAAACCCCATGGCATGGGAGCCTCCCCGTCGCCCTGCTTGCTTTTCCAACCGCCAACCGCTTACCGCCGACACCTCCCTCAGTCCTTGCCCCCGCCGCCTGCCCCCTCAATAAAGCCGCATGCGCGGCTTCGTCATCGGTATCGACCTCGGGACCAGCGGCGTGCGCGCCGCGGCGGTCGACGTGAACGGGAAGGTGCTCGGGCTGGGCACGGCGAAGCTGCCGCCGACCTTGGCGCTGGGCGCACGACGCGAACAGCACCCGGATGACTGGTGGGTCGGCGTGAAGGTCGCGTTGCGTGAGCTCGGCCAGCAGGTCGACCTCTCCCGGGCCCGCGCGCTCGCGGTCGATGGGACGTCGGGCACGATCGTCCCGGTCGACGCCAGCAACCAACCGCTGGCGGCGGCCCGCCTTTACGACGACGCCGACACGGGCGATCGCGCGGCCCGGATCCGGGCGCTGGCCCCGCGGGAGAGCGCGGCGCATGGGGCGACCTCGCCGGCGGCGCGCGCGCTCGACTGGCTCGGCTTGCCCGGGCTCCATCGCATCATCCACCAAGCCGATTGGTTGAACCGTCAACTCGGCGCGACCGATTATGTGACCGATGAGAACAACGCCCTGAAGACGGGCTACGACCCGGTGGCGCGCGTCTGGCCCGCGTGGTTGAAGGAATTCGGCCTCGACCCGGTCTGGCTCCCCACGGTGGTACCCGTCGGCACGCCGATCGGCACCTTGGCCTCCGCGCCGGCCAATGCGCTCGGGCTCCCAGTCGGCATCCCGCTGGCGGCGGGCACGACCGACGGGTGCGCGACCTTCCTCGCCAGCGGCGCCCAGGAAGTCGGCGAAGGCGCCACCGCCCTCGGCTCGACGCTCGTGATCAAGCTGCTCAGCGACCGGCCAATCTTCGCCCCTGAATACGGCATCTACAGCCATCGGCTCGGCGATTGCTGGCTGGCGGGCGGGGCTTCCAACTGCGGCGGGCGTACACTGGCCAATTTCTGGTCACCCGAGGAACTCACCGCGCTCACCGCCCAGACGAATCCGGAAACCCCGACCGGTCTGGACTACTACCCGTTGCCCGCGACCGGCGAGCGCTTCCCGATCGCCGATGCGACGCTCGCCCCGCGACTGACCCCGCGCCCGTCGGAGGACGCGCGCTTCCTGCAGGGGATCCTCGAAGGCTTCGCCGCGGTCGAACGCCTCGGCTACGAAAGACTGCGTGAGCTCGGCGGACCCGCCTTGCGCTCGGTGCGGCACGCGGGCGGCGGCGCGCGCAACCCCGCGTGGATGAAACTCCGCGCCCAGGCGCTCGGCCTCCCGTTGAGCGAAGCCACCAGCGAGGAAGCGGCCGCCGGCGTCGCGCGCCTCGCTTGGCAGGCACTCGGCCAGACCGTGGGCGGGCACGTCGGATCGCTCCGTTCGCATCCCGGCCTCGCCCCCTTGGCCAAGTCCTACGACGTCCTGCTCGTCGACCAGTTCGGCACCCTGCACGACGGCCAGAAAGCCTATCCGGGCGCGGCCGAGGCGTTACGGCGCTTCCGCGAGGAAGGCGGCAAGGTCGTGGTGCTTTCCAACTCGGCGAAGAACGGGGCGGACAACCGCGCGCGGCTCGCGAAGTTCGGCTTCGGCGCGAAGCACCTCGATGCCGTCGTCACGTCCGGCGACGCGGCTCAGGCCGCCATCCGCGAAGGCCGACTCGGCCGCGCGTTCAAGACGGGCGCCCGCGTGCACCTCTCCGGCAAGCCCGGCGATGATTACGGCTTCGGCGCCCTCGGCCTGCGGCTAGTCGGACCCGATGCGTGCGAGGCGATCATCCTGACCGCAAGCGTGGAACCCGACCGACCCTGGACGGAACAGGTCGCCGAGCTCGCGGACGCCTCCCGCCGCGGCGTCCCCGTGCTGGTCGCCAACCCCGACCTCGAGATGCTGACCCCCGCGGGCGTCCGCGCTTCGGCCGGCGCCGTGGCGCGCGAACTGGAGAAACTCGGGGCTCGTCTGATCTGGTTCGGCAAACCCCACGCGGACATCTACCGGGTCGCGTTGGCGGCCGCCGGCGACCCCGACCGCTCGCAGGTGCTCGCGATCGGCGACAGCCCCGAGCACGACCTGGCGGGCGCCGACCGCGCGGGCATCGCCGGCGCGCTGCTCGGTACGGGCATCCTGGCCGGAAAAGACCCGGCGCAACTGACGGCCCGCCTTCCGCTCGGCGAGTGGTCCTGGCTGCCCGAGCTGCGGTGGTGAAGACTCAACCCGCCTCGGTGGCGGTGTTGCCGCGGCCCTTCGGCTTGCCGTCGAAACAGTGCGGGCAGGACTTCTCGTAGACGTAACGCTCATCCCGCTGCTCCGCGAAGGTCAGGGGCATCTGGCAGTTGAAACAGACCA
>CAIRWP010000328.1 GCA_903882335.1 uncultured Opitutia bacterium
CCCGAATCTCGATGCGTTTGAACAAGATTTCGCACAGCTCGTCGGCTCGAAACATGCCGTTGCCGTCTCCTCAGGTACCGCGGCCCTGCATCTCGCGCTGCGCCTTGCTGGCGTTGGACCCGGGGACGAAGTCCTCTGCTCGTCGCTCACTTTCGTCGCTTCCGCCGCGCCGATCACCTATCTCGGCGCCAGGCCCATCTTCATCGATTCCGAAGAACGTAGCTGGAACATGGACCCCGTGCTCGCCTGTGCGGTCATCGAGCAGAAAGCCAAGGCCGGTAAAGCGCCCAAGGCCCTCGTCCTCGTGCATCTGTATGGCCAGTCGGCGGATATCACTCCCATTAAGGCCTGTTGCGATAAACATGGCGTCAAGCTCATCGAGGACGCCGCCGAAGCCCTCGGTGCCACTTATGGAGAGGCCTCGCCTGGCTCGTTCGGCCTGGCCGGCATCCATTCCTTTAACGGTAACAAGATTATCACCACCGGTGGTGGCGGCATGCTCGTCACCGATGACGCGGAATTGGCCAAGCAAGCGCGCTTCCTCGCCACCCAGGCGCGCGATGCCGCTCCGCATTACGAACATTCCACCATCGGCTATAACTACCGCCTCAGCAATATCTCCGCCAGTATCGGACTCGGTCAGCTCACCCGTCTCTCCGGTAAGGTCTCGCGCCGCCGTGGGCACTTCAGAGCGTACGCCGAAGCCTTCAAGGCTCTCCCTGGCGTGACCATGCAGCCCGAAGCTTCCTGGGGTCAGTCCACGCGCTGGCTCACTTGCCTGACCATCGATCCCGCGATTGCCGGTGTCACGCGCGAGCAGGTCCGCCTTGCGCTCGAAGCCGAGAACATCGAAGCCCGTCCTGTCTGGAAGCCCATGCACCTCCAGCCCGTCTTCGCTTCCGCCGAGATGCATGGCGGAAAAGTCAGCGAACGCCTCTTCGACCAAGGCCTTTGCCTTCCCTCCGGCGCCGGCCTGAGCGAAGAAGATCGTAGCCGCGTGATCGCGGTAGTCATGAAGATTTTCGGCGCATAACAGTAGGTCGTCCAAACCCGAGATGAAAAATTCATATCATATAGAAGAAATCACGCCGGGCATGACGGCGACCGTGTCGCACCTGGTGACAGACTCCGATGTAGCTGGCTTCGCCAATCTATCCGGCGATTACAATCCGGTTCATCTCGACGACGAATACGCCAGCAAGTCGCGATTCGGGAAGCGGATCGCCCATGGTCTTTTCGGGGCAAGTTTTTTCTCGGGCCTTTTCGGGACTCGTTTGCCCGGGCCAGGATGCGTCTATGCTGGCCAGAACCTGAAGTTTCGTCGCCCAGTTTTCATCGGCGACGTCTTAGTCGCTACGATTACCGTTCTGTCAGTCGATGTTCAGAAGAAGCGCGTGAACTTCTCCACTATCTGCACAGTCGACGGCAAAGAAGTAATCATCGGCGACGCAGATATCTTTATTCCCTGATTCCCTTGCCCCCCTCCGCCGAGATGCATAGAGGCAAGATCAGCGACAGTCTCTTCGAGCAAGGCCTTTGCCTCCCCTCCGGCGCCGCCCTGGGCGAAGGGAAAAGTCTTGGCCGCGTGTTCGCGTGCGTGCTAAAGCAGTTCAGTTGACGTGTTGACCCGCTGGCCAGCTTACAAGGAATGCCTTGGGCAGGGACGTGATCGCCATCACTTCCTTTCGCCATGGGCTTTATGCCTCTCGCCCGATTCAGCCAAGCTCCTCACATATCCCCATGTCATCTGAAGACGAAGTCACCCTGCAACGAAAGTTCTACGCGGATACCGCCGCGAAGTATGACACCATGCAGATTTCAGAACAGGATGAGCACCAGTTCGCCTTAGCGATACTGTCCGCGATGATCGAATACCACGGCATCAGGTCGGTCCTCGATGTCGGCTCCGGTACGGGCAGGGCGCTGCGATACCTGAAGTCTCGTCATCCTGGAGTCCGCTTCGTAGGAATCGAGCCGGTCGAAGCCTTGCGCAAAGTAGGGCATGCCGCCGGCCTTGCGGAGCAGGAGCTCATCGCCGGCGACGTGAATGCCCTACAGGCCGCCGACGGAGAGTTCGACCTCGTCTGCGAGTTCGCCGTGCTGCACCACGTCCCGCGTCCGGCCCAGGCGGTCGGCGAGATGCTTCGCGTCGCGCGCAAGGCCATCTTCATCTCGGATGCCAATAACTTCGGACAAGGCGGAGGCATCGCACGTCTCATCAAGCGGGCGATCGCGGCGCTCGGCCTCTGGCGGGCCTTTGATTACGTGCGTACGAGCGGCAAGGGCTACCATGTATCCGCCGGCGACGGGCTCTTCTATTCCTACTCGGTCTATAACGACTATCGGCAGATCCGGGCGGCATGCAGCACGGTCCATCAGTTCAACACAGTCGACGCGGGCATCAGTTTGCGCGATTCCGCGCCACATGTCGCACTCCTTGGGGTCAAGAAATGAGCAGCCAGAAAGCCGTCATCGTCTTCGCCGGTCCGCGTGACCGTTATCAGTCCGCCCTGGCCTTGCAGGAGAACCATGCCTTGGAGGCCATGGTCACCGAGGCGTATTTCTCAAAATTCTGGGCCGAGACCGGGCTGTGCGGGAAGAACTTCCATCGCTTCGCCAAAGTCCGTCATCACGCCGACATTCCCGCCACGAAAGCCGTGCGCTCGTATGGTGCCTTCGTGCAGACCCTTCAGGCGCGTTTCAATCGCCGGAAAGATTCGCCCCACTTCGCCGTCGCTGACCGGCTGCTCAGCGAAAAGGCCGGCCAGGTCGCCTTGGC
>CAIRWP010000329.1 GCA_903882335.1 uncultured Opitutia bacterium
GCGATGATCTCGGCCTGCTTGCCGTAGCTCTCGATGTCGACGTAGGTGACTTCTTCGCGCTTCTCGCCTTCCTTGGTGGTGTAGGCGCGGTTGACGGCGAGGGAGAACTTGGTGAGGGCCTGCCCCGAAGGGAGGGCGCGCGCCTCGGGATCGCGGGTCATGTTGCCCGCGAGGATCACGCGATTGAAGGAGGAGGCCATGGCGGGAGGGGGGAAGGGGCTTAGTTGGCCGACTGCACGAGCAGGCGGTTGACCGTGCGGTCGAGGCGGAGCTTCTCGCGGAAGGCGGTGGGGGTGTTGACCGGGCCTTCGAAGTGGAACTGGACGTAGAGACCGGAGGGGAACTTGCGGTCGACGACGCGGGAGAACTCCTTCTGGCCGAGGTTCTCGGACTCGGTCACCTTGCAGTCGAGGGACTTGAGGGTGTCCTTGAGGCGCTCGATGACGGCTTCAGGGGCGTCCGTCGAGCCGCGAAGGTCGAGGATCAGGCTGGCGCGGTAGGAGCGACGGAGCTGGGCGGTGGTCATGGTGATGGTGATTTTCTGTTGGTGAGGTTCTGGGCGGCGGGAAGGCCGCGAGTGAAAAGGGTTTCGAGTCCGAGGATGAAGTCAGGAATGCGGGCCTGAAGCTCGGCGAGGTCGGTGGCGGGGAACTTGCCGAGGACATGGTCGGCGAGGTCTTGTTCGGGGTGGCGCTTGGGGCCGATTCCGAGCCGGGCGCGGACGAAGGCTTCGCCGAATTGGCGGATGCAGCTGGCGACGCCGTTGTGGCCGGCGGCCGAACCACCGAGCGCGAGGCGCATCTGGCCGGGTTCGAACGCGATGTCGTCGTGGAGCACGACGAGGGCGGAGGGCTCGAGGCGGTGGAAGCGCAGGAAGGCGGCGAGGGGCTCCCCGCTGACGTTCATGAAGCTCTGGGGCTTGACCAGGAAGACGGAGGAACCTCCGAGCATGACCTTGGTGACCACGGCCGGGAAACGGCTTTCCGCCTGCCAGGCAGCCCCCGCTTGGGCGGCAAGGGCGTCGAGGACGATCCACCCCGCGTTATGGCGCGTGGCGGCATATTCTCGGCCCGGATTGCCGAGGGCGGCGATGACCGAGAATGGCATTTGACTTCAAAGAACAGGTGCCGGGGGCGCCCGGCGGCGGAAATTACTTCTTGGCGGCGGGCGCGGCGGCGGGTGCGGCGGCACCAGCGGCGGGTGCGGCGGCACCAGCGGCGGGCGCGGCGGCACCTTCGGCTCCGGCGACCGGGACGGCACCGGCGGCCGGTTCGGCGGCGGCTTCTTCCGCGGCCATCTCGGAGCAGACCACGACGACACGCTGAGGGTCGCCCGGGAAGGCGATACCCTTCGGAGCCTTGAGGGCGCCGACGTGGATGGATTGGTTGACCTTGAGCTCGGTGACGTCGACCTCGATGAACTCGGGCAGATTTTCCGGCAAGCAGCGGACGTTGACGGTCTGGGAGACGATGGCGAGCGTGCCGCCCTCGGTCTTGACGCCGTAAGCCTCGCCGACGGCGCGCACCGGGATGGCGGCGGTCATGAGGGACTTCGGGTCGATCTCCATGATGTCGATATGGAGGAACTTCTGGGTGATCGGGTGGCGCTGGGACTCCTTGATGAGGGAAAGCATCAGCTTGCCGTCGACATTCAGGTCGATGAGGGCGGCGGCGGTGCCCTTGGCGCGCATCAGGGTGCGGAAGTCCTCCTGCTTGACCGACACGCTCTGGTTGCCGGACTTACCGTAGATGATGGCCGGAATCGCGCCCTCGAGGCGAAGGCGACGGGCGGGGCCGCGGCCATGGACCTGGCGGCTGGTGACGTTGAGGCTGAACTTCTTCATAGGTTGTAGAAAGGCTTTGGTGTCCTAGTAAGTCGCGGGCCCGCGTCATGCGGCCGTGCCTTGCCTAGGGAAATGAGGGTCGAACTTGGGTGGCCTTCGCCGAGATGCAAGCGGGAAATGAAAAGGGGCTTTCCCTCACGGAAAAGCCCCTTTGACGGCCGGATTACCCTTTTCGGCTCACTTATACTCGGCCAACCAGGCGGCGAGGTCGGCGACCTCCTGGGCGTTCAGGCCCAGCTGCTCGCCCGACATCATCAGAGACTTGCCCAGTTTGGACTGCCCGCCGATCAGCTTCTTCGGCACGAGCTGGGAGACGCCGCCGGCGGACTTGATGACCGCCGGGTCGTTATTGGACTGCAGGAGGCCGTCGATCTGACCGCCGGCCTTGAGTTTGAGGGTCGTGCCTTCGTAACCCAGGGCGATGCTGGCCGAAGGTTCGACGATGGCGGTGACCACGGCCTCGCGACCCTGCCGGGTGGCGAAACCACGGAGTTCCGGGCCGTAGGCAGGGCCATTGCCGTCGATCTGGTGGCACATCACGCAACGCTGGGCGAGGGCCTTGCCCTTGGCGGCGTCACCGGTCTTGGCGAGCACGTCGGCGCTCGTGTAGGTGGGCTTGGGGGCCTCGGGCACCTGGATCGGGTTCACGACGACCTTGGCCTCGTCGTACACGCCAGCCTTCTTGAGCTCCGAACGGACGTCGAACTGGGACCAGGCGCCGGTCATGCGCATCAAAGCCCAGGTGGCGGCCTCGCCCTTCACGGGCGAACCTTCACCGGCGAGCTTGATCATGGAGAGGGCGGCTTCCTTGGACTCGACGAAGGAAAGCGTCTCCGTCGCGAGCTTACGCTGCTCGGCGGACACCTGCTGGCCGGTGGCCTGGGCGGAGAGCTCGTTCACCATGTCGGGCGTGTGGAGCACCCAGGCGATGCGGGCGACCTCGGCCGACCAAGGCTGGCCATCCTTGACGAAGGCGGCCTTCACCGCGGCCCAGACCTGGGCTTCCTTGCCGGCGGCGCCGATGCCGAAGGCGGCGACGGAATTCTTGTCGGACACGTCGAGGTGCTTCGCGAGCTCGACGAGGATCGGCACGGCCTTGTCGGCGGCCACCGCGTGGAGCGAGGTCGCGACGTCGCGGCGGACGGCGACATCGGCGTCGGCGGCCAGTGCGGCCGAAGCGGCGAGGACGTCATGGTTGGCGCGGCGCAGGGACTGGAACGCGAGGCGACGGTTGGCCGGATTGGCATCCTTCAGGAGTTCCTTGGCGCGGGCGACGCCCTCGTCGCCGAGGTGCGGCAGGAGCCAGACGGCGCGCGCGGCGACGAAGGGGTTCGCGTCCTTGGCGAGCTCGAGCGCGGCGGGCAACGCCTGCGCGCCGAAGCCCTTCGCGGCGTTGAAGCCGAGGTGGCGGACGTTCACGGCCGGGTTGCGCAGCGCGGCGACGGCGCCGGCGGGCGAGGTCAGGTCGAGCTTCGGGATGACAGACTTGAAACCCTTCGGGGCGATGCGGTAGATCGCGCCGGTGCAGGTGTCGTCGAGCGTCTGGTGGCCGCCCACGCGGGTGTCGTACCAGTCGGCCACGTAGACCGCGCCATCGGGGCCGACGGCGACGTCGGCCGGGCGGAACCAGATATGCTCGCCGCTCTTGCCCGGGGTCTTGATGCGGTGGAAGTCCGTGCCCTCGAATTCGCGGGTCGGGTTCGAGGTGATGAAGTCCTTGCGGGTCGACTCGTTCAACGCGAAGGAGCCTTTCCGCGGCTGGAGCTTGTAGGCGAAGATGGTGTTACGGGAAGGCTCGCAGTTGAGGAGCGTGCCGTTCCAGGCGTCGCCAAGCGCGCCGTTCTCGTAGACAGTGATGCCGGTCGGGGAACCCGAGCCGTAGACGTCGCCGACATCCATGGTGTCGGGGTCGTCCTGACGCCAGTGGGCGCGCGGCGTCGGCTGGCCCGGACGACGGACGGAACCGTAGCCGGCGGCCTTCGGCGTGGTGTAACCCGCGGTGCCGTACTCCAGGATGAAGGACGTGCGGCAGCTGCTCGAGTCATCGTTGTCGCCCTGGAAGAGGTCGCCGAAGGAGGACGGGAAGTGCTCGTAGCTGTTGCGGTAGCCGTTGCCGATGATCTCGGCGCCGGAGCCGTCGGCGTTCATGCGGGCGGAGAAACCGGAGGACCAGACGAACCCGTCGTCGCTCTTGGCGCCGGCGGTGGCCTTCGGATCATACGGCCAGGCGCCGCCGCGCTGGTCGACGTAGCCCGAGGAGACGCGGAAAGTCTTGCCGGACTTGTCGGTGAAGGCAGCGCCGCAGTTACCGGAGTTCAGGTAGAGCTTGCCGTCGGGACCCGCGACGATGGCGTGCAGCGAGTGGTCATGGTCCTGGCCGCCGAAGCCGCCGAGGAGCACCTCGCGCTTGTCGACGGCGGGGTCGAACTTGCCGTCGCGGTTGACGTCGGTGAACTTGATGAGGTCGGGCGCGTGCGAGACGATCACGACGTTGTCGAAGACGGCGATGCCGAGCGGCGAAGTCCAACCGGCGTCCTGGACGAAGGTGGCGACGGTGTCGGCCTGGCCCGCTCCCTTGGTGTCGCTCAGGACGACGACGCGGTCGCCTTCGGGCCGGCGCTTACCGCCCTTGTTATAGACGCGGTAGTTGACGCCCTCGGTGACCCAGACGCGACCCTGCGCGTCGATGTCGAGGTTGGTCGGGTTCGCCAGCATGGGCGAGCGCGCCCAGAGCGTGACCTCCAAGCCCTCGGGGACTTGGAAGCGAGGGAGCGCAAGCGAGCCGCCTTCCGACGGCTTGTAGGGTTCAGGGGCGGCCGAGAGGACGGAGGCGGCCAGCAGGAGCGGGACGAGGCGGGGCATGCGGCGATAACAGCCCGCCCCCGGGAAAGTTCCAGCCTAAGTTTTCGCGGAGCCTCAGCCCCACCAACCGCGCAAGGTAGCCAGATCCGCCTGGCTGGCGGCGACGGCCCGCTTCAGGTAAGCGGCGTCCTTGGGCGAGCCTTCGGGCAGGTATTCCACATGGAGGCAGACCGGTCCGGCGAAACCACCGCGCTTAAGACGGTCGACATAGGCCGGGCCGACGACCCCGTCGGCCAGGGCCACGGACCGGTGCCCCTTCCCTTCCCAGGCGAAGTTCTTGAAGTAAGCCATACCGAGCCGCTCGCGTACCAGCTCGAGCTCCGTCGGCCAGGAGGTGCTCCCCTCGACCGTCGCGTGCAAGATGTCGAAGGCCCACGCTAGGTCGGCCGGCGGGTGCTCCCTCATCAGCATGGCCATATCCCAGACGCCGGCGCCGACATACTTCGCGCCGGAGTGGTTCTGATAGCAGGGTTGGATGCCGAGCTCACGGGCGAGTTGGACGAGGTCGCGCAGCTTGGGCCGGATCTCGTCGAGTTGGACCCACGGCGAGCGCCGGCCGTCATACGCGTACCAATTCATCCGGAAGCGCGGGATGCCGAGCGCGCGGGCCGTCCGCAGGACCGCCTCGGTGCGCGTCGTGGCGGACACCTCGTTGATACCGGTGGTGAGCATCGTGATCGCGAGCCCGCGCCGGCGCAAAGCCTCGACCAGACGGGGTAGATCTTCCTCGACGCGCGCGGGTTCGACGTGGCCGCCGTTGCGCACCGGTGCCTCAATCCCGGTGACGCCGATCTCCGCGACGACGTCGGCCAGCTGGTCGAAAGGCAAGCCGACCAGGTGCTTGGTGAAGAGGCTGATCTCCGGGGAGCGAGGCGAAGTCGACGCGGCGGCCGCGAAGACCGGCCGGAGCAAGGTCGCGCCGGCCACGGCGGCGACCTGCCCCATCCAAGCGCGCCGGGAGAGCATCTCGGCCTACTTCTTGGTCAGGCGCTTGACCTGGCCGGACATCGCCGCGAAGAGGACGTCGCCGTTGGCCGGGTCATGACCGAAGCCCGCGATAGTCATGTCCTTCGCGATGACCTGCCCTTCCCACTTGCCGCCCTTCTCGCGCAGGGCGAGGATTCGCCCGGAAGCGTAATCACCGAAGACATAGGCGCCCTTGAGGTCCGGCAGGCGCTCACCGCGGTAGACCACGCCGCCGGTCACCGAGTTGCCGACCTTGCGGTCGTATTCATAGATGGGCGCGATCCACTGCTTGGAAGCGGGGGCCAAGGCGGCCGGGCCCTGCTTCGCGCTGGCGTCCTTGCGGTTGTAGACGTGCTGCCCCTCGACCTCGCTCCAACCGTAATCCCCGCCCGAGACCAGGATGTCGATTTCCTCGAAGAGGTTCTGACCGACGTCCCCGGTGTAGCAGACGCCCGTCTGGGGGTCGAAGGAGAAGCGCCAGGGGTTACGCAGGCCGGTGGCCCAGGTCTCGGTCCGGACGGATTTGGCCTCAATCGCCTGCCCGCGGTGGGAGGTCGCCCGGACGAAGGGGTTGTCCGCCGGGATCGCATAGTAGGCCCCCCCCTGGGCGTCGGTCATGACCGAGGGATGGGGGTTGGGGGCCAGGCTACCCGGCTGCTTGTCGACATCGATCCGGTAGACCCCGGCGTGGAATCCCTTGTTGATGAAGGCCGCGGTATTGAAGGCATCGCCGCCCGCGCCGCCGTCGCCGCAGCTGAAATAGAGATAGCCATCCGGACCGAAATGCACGTCGCCGCCGTTATGGTTCGAGGCCGGGTCCTGCTGGGTGATCAGCGCCTGCTCGGTGGCGGGGTCCACCTCGAACTCCGCCCCCGGCTTGAGCTGGAAGCGGGAAAGACGCTGGTGCAGCTTCCCGGCAATCTTAATACTGTAATAGACAAAGACTTGCCGATTCTTAGGAAACCGGGGGTGGACCGCGAAACCGAGCAGGCCGCACTCCCCGCCGGCCTCGAAGTCGCCATCCTTGGCGACGAGTTGGAAGACCTGCTGCTTGACCGGCTTGCCCGCCGCGAGACCGGAGACCATCTGGACCTTGCCGCCCAGGTAGGCGCTCGCCCGCTTCTTCTTGTCGGCGGACTTGTCCGCCGCCGTCCCGGGGACGGGGTCGCCCTTCTCGATGACGAAGAGGGCGTCCTTGCTCCCCGGCAAAGGAGCGACGCCGATCGGCAGACTGAAGCTCAGACCGGGGAACGCCGGCTCGACAGTGACCTCCTGCCCAGAGGCAGAGGTCGAGCCGAGAAGGACGGCGCCGGCGAGAAGGAAGGCGAGTCGGGGAAGCATGGCAGGAGGGCGGGTGCGGAGGAGATATGACAGAGACCGTCCGCGGGTAAAAGTTTTTTCGGCGGGTGGCGGTCGCGAGACGGGGGTCCGGACGACTTGCAAGATACCCTTATTTTTCGCTGGTTATCAGCGTGCGGTTCGCTACTAAATACACCCGCATCACTGCACCACTAACCCAAAACACCATGTCCAAAGCCCTCACCAAGTCCCAGATCGCCGCCGCCATCGCCGAGAAGGCCGAGATCTCCAAGAAGCAGGCCACTGCTATCCTCGAGATCATCGCCGCGCTCGCCTACAAGAACGCGAAGAACTCCTTCACGCTCCCCGGCCTCGGCAAGCTCGTCCTCGTCCACCGCAAGGCTCGCCAGGGTCGCAACCCGGCCACCGGCGAGACGATCCAGATCAAGGCTAAGAAGGTCGTGAAGTTCCGCGTGGCCAAGGCCGCGAAGGACGCGATCCTCGGCTCCAAGTAATCCGCTACGCCGCGAAACCAAGAGGCGCTCCGCACGGAGCGCCTTTTTTGTCGGCCGCTCCGGACCCGCGCCACCGCGCGGGTCTTTCTTTTCTTGCCCCGCCCCGCCTCCGTCGAATGAATGACGGACCGCAACCCGCCCGGGTGGCGAAATGGCAGCCGCAGCGGACTCAAAATCCGCCGCCCTCTAAAGGCGTGAAGGTTCGAGTCCTTTCCCGGGCACTTGCGGCGCGACGCGCGACGCGATCAGGCGAACCAAAGCCAGGTCGCGCCGGCGAGCGTCGCGCCGAGCACGAAGACGGACGCGCAACCGCGGTTCGCGAGCCGCTGACGGTAGGAGAGCCCCGTGCCCGGCACGCCGACGGTACCGTCGACCTTGTCGCCGCGGACATTGACCGTCGCGCCCGGCCGGCCAACGGAGACAGAGGTGCCGGTCTTGGAGACGTTGAGCCGTAGGAAGCGCCCGAGCGAGATGGTCCGACGGAAGCGGAAGAAACCCATGCCTGCCATGAGAAGGCCGCCGCGGAAGCCAGGCGAGCGCTTTCCGCCGGCGGCGGGATTGCCATCCGCCCGAAAGCGGACAACCTCCACGCATGCTCACCTTCGCCGCCCTGCTGCTCGCGACCGCGGTCGCGGAGCTGCCCCCGTCCCCGCCGCGCGTGACGCTCACGCCGCTCCCCGGCGGCGCGGCGTGGACGCTCGCCTACGATCAGCGGCGGACGGATCTGCCCGCGGCAAAGGCCGAGGGACTGCGCCCCACGCTCGCGGAAGCCAAGCTCGACGAGCTGCTGGCCGCGCACCTGCGGCTCCGGACCGCCGCCACGGTCGCAGATGCGGCCGCGACGCGGACGGCGGAAGAGACGCGCACCGCCCAACGCGAGAAGGAACGCCTCGACCGGCAGCAGCGCGAGGTCGACAACCTGGAGAAGCAGGCTGAGACGGCCAAAACCAATTTCAACCGCTGGCGCAACCGCGACGAGAAACAGGCGGCCCAATTCCAGGCGAGTTACCAGTCCCTAAACGCGCGCGCCGCGAACGAGCGCAAGCAGCTCGCGCGCGCCAAGGAGAATCAGGCCCGCGCCGCGGCCGACAAGGCCGAGGCCGCGCAGGCCGAGGAAGCGGCGGAGCAAGCCTGGCAGGCGGCCAAGGAGGCTTACGCGAAGGCCGCCGCGAAGGCCGCGCCGGCGCTCAACAAGCTCCGGGGGGTGGCCGGGGTGCCCGAGCCCCGCTGAAGTCCGGCCGTATGACAAAGCCCGCGCTTGCCTCCGGGCCGGTCAGGCCTAGGTTACCCGTAGTTCCTTAGCAGTCGCATCACGAGCAAACCGGCGCAAGCCGCTTGCACCAACCGAGCCCAGGAGGGCCACGGTGGTAACGGGATCCTTTCCCGAGATGAGAGCCGTCAGGCTACAAAACACTCCCCGCAAGTTCGATCGTGATGCGTCCCCTTTCCCCCGACGCCCATGATCGACATCCAAGACCACCAACCGACCGCCCCCGCCCGCCTCTCCCTCCGCGTGCGGGCCGACAACCCGTTCCACCATCTCTGGGAGAACAACGGCACTTGGTGGGTGCATTTCACCGAGCACCTGCCCGACTTCACCAAGCGGCGCGTCCGCCGCTCGCTCGGGACCAAGGATCCCGCCGAAGCGATCCGCCGCCGGGACGCGTTGCTCGCCGGGGCGCCGCGCGCCGCCTGAGCCCGCTCAGTAGAACTCGACGACGTACTCCAGGTTCGGGGACGTCCAACCCTTGAGCGGGACGGACACCCCGACGCGCGTGCCGCGGCGGGGCGTCACGTCGGGCCGGAAGATCAGGCACTGCGGGGTACCGATGCCTTCGCGCGAGACGCGGACATCGGCGAGCTTCAGCTCCTTGAGTCCCTTCACCTCGGCTGGAAAGCGGTCCGACCCGCCGAGCAGGTAGACCTTCGGGACCACCTTATCGTCAAAGGCGAAGCGCCCGGGATCGGCCGAGATGCTCCAGGCGGTGCGCATCCGGTAGAAGGAAAGCGGCCAGAAGCCCGCGGCGGGGAAGCACACGGGGCCACCCGGGCCGCCGGCGCCCGCGCCGTCGAAGGACCACATCGCGGAAAAACCGCGGACCTGGCCGAAGCCGGTGAACCCCATGCCGGGGTTGAGGCACCAGCGCCGGTGGCCCACGCGGCCGACGTTCTTCTCGTCGCTGTCGTCCATGTAGCCGTCGACCGAACCGGTGAGCCCGTCGGGCCCCGACGTGTAGAAGAGGTTGGAATGCGACGTGCCCTCGTAGCCTTTCTTGAAGATGAGGTCGTCCATCCCGGCGGGCTTCGGCGGGGTGTGCTCGATATGCCCTAGCACGCTGCAGAGGTAGGCGCCGACCTTGCAAGTGAGCAGGTATTCGTCCTTCAGCTTCACGTCCGCGTCGAGCCCGCACAGGTAGCGGTAGCCGTTGAGCCGCAGGAGCTCCGCGCGGGCGCGCTTCATCTCATCCGGCTTGATGACGAGATCGGCCGCGGCCCCCTTCGCGGCTTTGCCGCCCGCCTTCGGCTTCTCGGCGGGCGTCGCCACCTCCTTGGTCTCCTTGGGCGGCGGGGTCTCCGGGGCGGCGCGGTGCTTCGCCTCCAGGGCCTTCAACCCCGCCTCGAGGTCGGCGCGGGAACGCTTGGCGGTCTCGGTCGGCGAGGCGAGCAGGCCGGCGACACCGGCGACACCGAGGAGGAAGGCGAGGCGCACGGGCTTCAGAAGCGGGCGCCGACGCGGAAGGCCAACCCCCAGCTGGCGCC
>CAIRWP010000330.1 GCA_903882335.1 uncultured Opitutia bacterium
CGGCCGCCTTGGCGGCCTCGAGGGTGTCGACGCGTTGCTGGTCGGTGAAATTGGCCGGGATCGTGATGATCGCGGCGTCGATGCGACCGTGGTTTGCCTCGTAGTGGTCCTTGATCTGTTTCAGCACCAGGGCGCTGAAGTCCCGCGGCCGCCACTCCTTGCCTTCGACCTGATGCACGATCGTGTCGTCGCCCATGTCGCGCTTGAACTCCAGGAAGATCTGCCCGTCGGGGACGACGCCGAACATCTTCTTGGCTTCGGTGCCGATGATCACCTTGTTGCCGCCCTCGAACCAGACGGCCGAATGCGTGAGCAGGTCGCCCGCGCTATTCTTGACGAGGATGGCCTCCCCGGAGTTGCTCAGGGCGGCCATGAGGGTGGTGGAGGTACCGAGGTCGATACCGATGATATTTGCCATGGTTAGAGCTTGTAGACGTTGATTTTGGAGGGGGAGATGAAGTGTTTCTTGCCGGCCTCGTCCCGGGCGTAGAGCCCGATGTTGAGCACTTCCTTGACGGTGCCGGGCTTGGCGCCGGCCGGGGCTTCCTCGGCCTTGACCACGACGAAGCTGCCGGCCGCGAGTTCGGCGATGGTTTGTCCCGGGACGATCGCGTCAAATTCCAGCCCGAGGTCGCTGATCGCCGATTCGATCTCCATGCGCAGCTGGTCCACGGCGATGGCGTCGCTGATCTTGCCTTCGCCCCGGATTTTGAGCGTGAAGTGGAGGGTCTCGTTGATGGAGGCCAGGCGCGAGAGGCTGCGCCGGAAATCCTTCTCGCTGATCTTAGCGTGCAGGTTTTTGACCTGCTCCTCCTTTTGGGCGAGCTCCTTGACGAGCTGGTGGACGGCTTCGATGGGGGTCGCGCCGTCGGTCGGCGGCAGGGGCGGGTGGTCCGTGGTCGACCGGTCGTTCTCCGGCGTGGACACGTCTTCGGCAAAAGTACCTTCGGTGTTCAGGAGGTAGCCAAGGAGCACCCACAGGATGAAGGCACCGGCGTAGAACCAGGCGCTGAGGCCACCGGTGCTGGTCTCCAGGGCGGCGGCGGTGGCCAGCAGGATGATGGCCGAGATCAGGGAGGAGATCCAATTTAGCATGGTCAGGCGCGGTAGAGTTTCAGTTTGGCGGGGGAAACGTAGGCCCGCCGTCCCTCGGCGTCCCGGATGAACAGCGCGTCGCTCAGTGCCTCCTTGACCGTGCCGGCCTGGCTCGGGTCGGGCGCGTTCTCGGCCGAAAGCGCGATGAAGGCCGCGGCCGGCAGTTCGGAAATGCGCGTACCCGGGGCGACCTCATGGATTTCAAGGCCCACGTCCCCGATCGCCGCTTCCAACTCGAGCATCATCTGGTTGAGGGCTTCCGGAACCTCCATCTTGCCGGCGAGCACGGCGCGACGCATGAATTCGGCGGTCTCCCGGATGGAGGCGAGCCGGGCGAGAAGGCGCTTCTGGTCCCGTTGGACGAGCAGATCCTGGTAGCGGCCGGCTTCCTTTTCCCGGGCGGCGAGTTCGCCTGCCAAGGTTTCGACCGCCCGGTGCAGCGAGGCATCGTCCGCCGTTGCCGTCCCGGCCGCCGCCGGTTTGTTCAGGAGCGCGGCGATCTCGGCCAGCCGGTGGCGGATGTCCGCCAGGTCCCGGGCAGGCTCGGCACCGGCGGGCGCGGCCGGGCCGTCACCGGGATTCGTCCGGTCCGCCGCCGGCTGCGCGGATCGCCGGGGTTGTTGCTCCAAGGCAACGAGTCCGATGAGGACCGAGATAATCAGGCCAAGGCCAGTCCCGATGACCTTCTCGCCAATGCTGAAGAGGTAGCCCGCGAGACCGAGGATGAACAGGATTGCCAAGAGGGAGGGTAGCTTCCGGCGCATAGATCCCTTTTGGAGCATGGCCGCTTTTTACTCAATAACCTTAAAGGCACAGTTTCTTAAAATCATAATATAGTTATTCACACCCTCGAACGGTCGGACGAGCGGGTGGCCTCGGGCAGGACCGGTCTGGGCGGGTCAAATAGCCCCGTGGCTCTGGTCTGATTTAACCTGAAGGCGATGATCGCGCCCAGTCCGGTGACCCGGCCATCCGCCGTCTGGCGAAGAAGGTGGGCCGCATCGACCGCCTGCTCCGCGTCGACCTGGCCGACCGCCAAGGGCGCCCGCCGCTGTGGCCGGGCGACGAGACCCCGGATGGTGTCTGGCTGATGGAGCGGGCTACCGCGCTTAAGGTCGTCAGGGTCTTCGACCCGGCGATCCCGAAAGTGCGCCACCTCATCCAGGCCGGCCTGACCCCGGGCCCGCATTTCAACACGATCCTCAAGGCGGCCGCGGAGGCCCAGACCGACGGCGGGTTCGCCGACGAGCCCGGCGCCGTCGCCTGGCTGAAGGCCTGGCTGTCGACGCACTGAGCTTTCAGCCAACCGAATGTACCTCGAGCTTTTCGTCTAGGCCCCCGGAAAAGACCTACGCAGGGGCGTTGACGGAGCTAAAAGCCGGCCGGAAGACGGGGCACTGGATCTGGTGGATTTTCCCCCAGCTGCGCGGGCTGGGGACCTCTGAATATTCGGTGTTCTACGGGCTGGCCGACCAAGCTGAGGCGAAGGCTTACCTCGCGCATCCTGTGCTCGGCGCGCTAGCCGCGGGGCGAGCCGGGGCTGAGTTTCGCCAACAGTGCGGAGAGTTGTTGAAGGTCTTGCCCAAGGCCTAGGCAATTTAAGGGGTGGATAGCCGTTGGTTTATTGAAGGGTGGTTCAGTTACGTTTGCGCAGGTAGAGGGCCAAGGCCGCGAAGATAACGATAGCGGGAGGGGCGTAGACAAACGCGATGATGATTCCGATGACCAGGAAGACGGGAATCAGGATGAGCGCGATTTTCCCGACGAGGTCGAAGAGGGTGTCGACCGTCCAATCGACCAGCTGACTAAGCAGCCTAAAGGGGGCGGTCAGGAGGGCGAGCAGCTCGATGAATGGTTTAGGGGTGGGGTCCGGGCGAGGTGCGGCTGGCTGTGATGGCGGCCGTCGCTCGCTGAGCCGGATGAGTTCCCCGAGTTGCTTCAGATCCTGGATAGGACGGTGGCTGGGGTCGGGCTCGATGGTGTCCCCATAGGAGCAGAAGAAACGATGCTCAGTTGGGTTTTCGGTCGAGGTCGGTCGTTCGTAGGCGCGTGACTCGAAATGGGTCAGGCTGATCCAGCCCTCGGTCTCGGGGCTTTCATAGTGGTCGGTCAGTTCGAAGCGACCCGATCTCAGCCCGGCCAGGACCTCCGCCCGCTCGCACCGGGCGATGACCTCCGCCCGTCGATAGATGGAGATGGTTATCATAAATCCGCCTTTTACCATGCCCCCCAGGGGGGTGTCAAAGGGCCGGCCTTGCCGAGAAATTGCCCTGAAATCGCCCCAGTATGCGATTAAAGCGAGATCCTAATCATTGTTTTGAATCACCCCCCTTGTCGTGTGCATAGTTCGTCTATGAACTTTCGAGTCTGGCCTAAAAATATGAGCGGCAAGTCCGTCCTTCTATCCTTTGACGAGATCAGCGACGGCCTGGCGAAAGGGGTGTTGTCGCTCAACGACGAGTACGAGGAGCATCATGGAAGTGCCGATACGAAATTTAAGCCCAAGCGGTTAAGCTTGGGGGATGTGCCCGTTTTCCGTGAAGCCGGTGCGGCTGCCGAGCGGGCGAAAATGCCCACCCCTGAGGAAACAAGGCCGCCCGAGATCCCGAGCGATATCTCGAAAGGTATGCCGGCCTCAGCCAGCGGCTGGCGGGCCTTTTTCTCGGTGTTTCTGACGGGTCTTTACTTCGCAGGCCTTGCCCGTCCTGAACCAGAGGATGTCGCCAATGCGGTTCAGTGGCGACAGTTTGTGCTCGCCACCTCGGCTCTTTCTTTAGGCACCACTATCGCTGCGCTATTCGCAATCAAGTGGCGCTCGCTCGACGGTTATTGGCGAATCCTCTGGCGTCTCCAAATTGTAACCGTCACGGCGACCTTTTTGGCAGGACTTGTGCATGGGCCGGTCGTCGCCGGTGCGGCCATCGCCGCCGCCCTCGTCTTTGGCCTGTTGGCATGTCTGGCGGGCGTGGCCTTGTTCTACTGGCGGAATGCTTTCACCAATATCGTCCTATTCCTACTTGGGCTTGGTGCGAGCATCGGGATGGTGAAGTTGCTCCTGGCCAAGTTGCCCTGACAGCTCTTCGTCCCGGCTAACTGATTGATTAATGGGCCGGTGCCCGCGTGGTGCCGCGCCCCCGATGACATTCTATGACACCGGGCGGGCTGGTCTGGGATAGGCGGGGCAGACAGGGGTGGGGCCATGATCGACGATCGAGATTACGCTTTGTTCGAGGAATGGAACGCGGCCGCCGAGGCCGAACTGGGGGTCCGGATCCGTGGCCCGATTTTCTCCACGCCGGACCGGAAGCATTACCGCATACTGGACCTGCGGGCCGGGGCTTCGGTCAGCTGGCGAGCGAACCGCGCGGGCTACTACAAGCCGCCGGTGCCGCCTTACGATGGCGTAGCGACGGAGGGGATCGGTCCCACGGAATTCGTTTTTCCCAAGAGTTTGGGTTGCGTCCTGAAGAAACGGGGGCGCTGGTTGGGGTATATGTCCCCACGCGGGATGTATTGCACCGACCCGCATGAGATTGTGACGGAGGAATGGGATGCCATCGTCGCCCAGGGTCTGCGGTGGGAGACGGTCTGGGCCCAGTATTGGTTCAACCGACATCATTTCCTGCAGCCGCGGCCGGTGGCCTATCACTCGGGGGAGCCGTGGCGTCTGGCGTACGAGCCTCCCGAGATCCCCCGGAACGCCTTGCCCTACCGTGAGCTGGTGATCGCCGACCCGAAAAAACGGCTGAACTTCGGTTTGAGCCATGACCTCGCGGATGGGCTTCTCGCCCTGGTCGCGCGGATCAAGGGCGACCGGGTCGACGATGGGTTGCGCTACAGCAACGTCACCTGGCGTGCGCCGCGGAAACTGTACAACGGCTGGATTCTCCACCCCTCAGGACCCGACAAGGGGCCGGCCCGGTTCAGCCCACCCTATCATGGTCCGGATCCCGATTAGAATCGATAAGGGGTCAGAAGCTAACAGCCAACAGGGGGTCAGACCACCATACGGTGGTCTGACCCCCTGCTCTGGGGCGGGAGGATTGACTTCCCTTCGGTAGGATTCACCTCTGGAGCACCCTGTCGCGGATCTTGGTCCGCGCTTACCCCTCATCCTCCCATGCCCCATTTCTTCTCCTTACTTAGCGCCTACGCGGCGTTCTCCGTGGTTGCCGCTATCGGAACATCCCCAGTCCTGGCCGCCCCGGCGGCGCCGGCGGTGGCCGCGAGCCCGCAGGAGCAGAAACTGCAGGCGCAGTATGCCGCGATGCTCACGGGCTTGCAGGCCGACATCGCCAAGGGGTTGCCCGCTATCCCCGAGGCGCGTAAGGCCGCTCTACAGCAGGCGCGTGTCGCAGTGACCAAGGCTACGGCGGAAGCGAAGAAGGCGCAGGAGGCCCTGGGTAAGGTGTCCACGGCCAAGGCTTTGGTGGATCATGCCAACGGGAAGTGGCTGGGGGGCGCGGCCAAGGGGATCGCGGCCGCCGAGGCGGCCTTGAAGAAGGCGACGACCGAGGCGGAACGGACCGCGGCGAACAAGGACTTGGCGAAGTGGCAGGCGAACCGCGAGGACGGCCTGAAGGCCCTGGCGGAGCGGCAGGCGGCCCTGACGGCGGCCAAGCTGGAGGAGCCCAAGCTGCTCGCCACCCAACAGGCCGCACAGGCGGAGCTGGCCAAGGCCCAAGCGGCGGAACTCGAAGCGGCCACGCTGGCCATTCAATCGTCGGAAGCATTTTTGGTCAGCGACAAATGGGATGGGAAACTGGTTCGAGCCGCGGTGATTGCGAACGCGACCCCGAAGGGTCTGGCGAAGTTCGCCGCCCAGGGCCCCGAGCAGGCCGCATTGCTCGATAAACTCCTCGATGATAAGAACACGGACGGCGCGCTCCTGCTCAAGGCCATGCTCCTCGCCGGCGGTGCCGAGGGCGGCAACTACGGTCAGGCGGCCCAGATCTACGTCGCCATTCAGAAGGCCAACCCGAAGGCGGAGTCCGGCCACTTCCAGCGGCTCGCCCTCGCGATCAGCCTCGAATGCGCGGTGCCGATTGAGCAGAGCAATCCCTTGGCGCTCACGTCCGCGCCGGCAACGGTGGATCCGGTGCGTCGCTACCAGCACTACGAACAGGCGCAGCTCAGCGGGGAGCTCGATCCCGCCTTCAAGACTTTGTCGACCTGGGAACTCCGCAACGCGGTCAATGGCGACGAGCCCGACAGCATGTTGACCTGGGGTCGCGAGATGCTGCGCAACTATCGCCCCGACCACGTGCTCAATCCCGATTACGGCTGGCGCTATTCTCGCGCCGTCAGCACCGAC
>CAIRWP010000331.1 GCA_903882335.1 uncultured Opitutia bacterium
CGTGCTGCTGGTCATCGACAACTACGACTCCTTCACCTACAACCTGGTCCAGTACTTTGGTCAACTGGGCGTGGAGCAGAAGGTCTTCCGCAACGACCAGATCACCGTGGAGGAGGCGCTCGCGCTGAATCCCGACCGCGTGATGATCTCGCCGGGTCCGTGCTCGCCGGTCGAGGCGGGCGTGTCGTGCGACATGATCAAGGCCTTCGCGGGCAAGAAGCCGCTGCTCGGCGTCTGCCTCGGCCATCAGGCCATCGGCCATGTCTTCGGCGGCAACGTCATCCGCGCCCCGCACCTGATGCACGGTAAGACCTCCCCGGTGTTCCATAACAACACCGACGTCTTCCAGGGGCTGCCGAATCCTTTTCTCGCCACTCGCTACCATTCCCTGGTCGTGGAGCGCTCCACTTTCCCGTCCTGCCTCGAAGTCACCGCCTGGACCGACGACGGCCTCGTGATGGGCCTGCGCCATCGCGAGCTGCCGGTCTGGGGCGTCCAGTTCCATCCGGAGTCGTTCGCGACCCAGAACGGCCTGGACCTGCTGGGCAACTTCCTGCGCCTCTGAGCGATGTATTGCCCGCGCTGCAACCACGAGGATACGAAGGTCCTGGAGACCCGCCTCGGCAAAGGTAACCATTCCATCCGCCGTCGCCGCGAGTGCCTCGCCTGCGGCCACCGCTTCAGCACGATGGAGGAAATCGTCCGCGAAGGTCTCGTCGTCGTGAAGCGCAACGGCGCCCGCGAGGAGTTCGACATCGGCAAGATCGCCTCCGGCGTCCGCAAGGCCACCGACAAGCGCCCCGTCGAGGTCGAGCGCATCAACCTCCTCATCTCCGAGGTCGTCGAAGGTCTCCAGGCCAAGTTCGAGGACGAAGTTCCTTCCAGCGCCATCGGCGAGGAGATCATGAACCGTCTCCAGACGGTCGACCAGATTGCCTACGTGCGTTTCGCGAGCGTCTACCGCGAATTCCGCGATATCGACGAGCTCGCCAAGGCCATCGACCAGCTGCGCAAGGGAGGAAAGGCCAAGTGACCGCCGCCTTGCCCCGCTCCGTCCGGCTCCGGACCCTGAACGCGCTGATGGCGACCATGGTGGGTACGGCTCCGCAGCTGCGACGCGACGTCGATGCGGTCTTGCGCGTCTTCGAGGCCGACGACGATACGGACCCTGGCCTCGGGCCCGAGGGTCTGGCCGCCGCCGCGACGCAGATGCTCCAACTGCTGGCCCCGCAGCAGCCGGTCCCGGCCATCGCTGTACTGGACCATCGCGACCTCCCCTATGATGCCCTCTGGGCGCCTGAGCGCATCGCCGACGCCTTGGCCATGACCGGCGAATCCGCTGACGTGCTTTTCTGGGTGGTGGGTCTGCAGGACCAGTACCTCGCCGGAACCCGCGCCCGTTCGGCCCGGTGGCGTCAGGCCTACGATGAGGCCGTCGAGGGGCTCCATGCGATGGCCGCCCGCCAGGCCGGTCGCCGTCGCCTGACGGTCGTTGTGTTATAATCGACCCATGAGCGCCCCGAAGACGATTTTCCAGAAGATCGCCGACCAAGAGATCCCGGCGAAACTGATCCATGCCGATGAACTCTGCGTGGCCTTCCATGATATCGCCCCGCAGGCGCCGACCCACGTGCTCGTGGTGCCGCGTAAGCCTTTGCCCCGCGTGGGCGAGGCCGCCGCCGAGGATCAGGCCTTGCTCGGGCATCTCCTGCTGACCGCCGCGAAGCTCGCGCGCGACCTCGGCCTCGCCCGCGGCTTCCGCATCGTCATCAATAACGGTCCGGACGGCGGCGAATCCGTCCCGCACCTGCACGTCCACCTGCTCGGGGGGCGCGCCCTCGGCTGGCCGCCCGGCTGAACCCCATGCGACCGCCCGAACCCTGCCTGGTCCTCGACGGCTCCGCCCGCGTCGGCGTCCGGGTCGGCGTCCTGCGCGACGGTCGCTGGAGCGGGGAAGGGGTCGCCGCGGAAGGTGCGCTCGAGGCGACCTTCGCCTGCGCGGAGACCGCGTTGCTTCACGCCGGTCTCACCTTGGCCGACATCCGTTCCTTTGTCGTGTGCGTCGGCCCGGGCTCCATCCTCGGTATCCGCGTCGCGGCCCTCGCGGCGCGCGCCTGGGCCACACTCGAACCCCGTCCGATCTTCGTCTGGGAGTCCCTCGCCACCGTCGCACACGCGACGCTCGGGGCCGGTCAGCCCCGGCCTTTCGTGGTCGCTTTGGAGTCGCGCTTGAAGCGCTGGAATACCCTTGTCGTGCCCGCCGCCGGGGCCTTCGAGCTACCTGCCGAACTTGAACCCGAGCAGGTGCGCGCGCTTGGCCTGCCCGTCGTCTCGACCGCCGAGTCCGCGTCCGCGCTCTTCCCTGGCGCACAGGTGGTGCCGACCCCTTGGGCCGCGCTGCCGTCGTTGTTCGCGACGACGGACCTGCTGCGCGCCGAGGCCAAACCCGAAGCCCTGAACCCCGCCGCCACCTACGCGACCTGGGATGGGGAACGTCACCGCGGACCCGCATGAGCCCGGCCAGCCCCCATGTCACGCGCGCCTGGGTCGAGATCGACCTGCCGGCGATCGACCGCAACGTCGGCCGCATCAAGCAGGCCTTGCCCGCGCACGTCCGCTACGTCGCGGTCGTCAAGGCCAACGCCTACGGTCATGGCATGCCGGAGATCGCGACCCGCCTGCTACAGGCCGGCGTCGATTGCTTCGCCGTCGCCAACGTCGGCGAAGCCGCCCGGCTCCGCGAGATCGGGCACGACGCCGACCTCCTGCTCCTGAGCCCGACCTTGCCCTCGGAGATGCCGCGCGCGGTCGCGCTGGACCTCGAGGTGACCCTGAATTCTGTCGCCGAGGCCGAGGCGCTGGAACGCTGCGCCGCCGCGGCGGAGCGCAAGGTGCGCGTGCATATTAAGGTCGACACGGGCATGGGACGCGCCGGCGTCTGGCATGCGGAGGCCCGTGGCTTGATCAACTTCGTCCGCGCGGCCCAGCACCTCGACTGGCGTGGGCTCTACACGCATTTCTCGGAGGCCGATGCCGACACCGACTTCACGGCGGAGCAGCGGCGGATTTTCCTCGCGTTGCTGGCCGAGGTGCCGGTCGCCGAACGCGCGCGGCTGCTAATCCATGCCGACAACAGCGCGGGACTCGAGAGCTTCTCGGCGGCCTCGCCGTTCAACGCGGTCCGCATCGGGCTCATGCAGTACGGCCTGCCGCCCTCGGCCGGGTCCTTCCTCGCCAGCCTGCGGCCGGAGCCAGCGTTATCCTTTCATGCCCGCATCGTCCTGGTGAAGGACCTGCCGGCCGGTACGTCGATCAGTTACAACCGCACCAAGACGCTGACCCGCGCCTCCCGCGTCGCCATCGTCGCGGTCGGGTATGGCGATGGCGTCCCGACCGCCGCGAGCAACCGGGGCTGCTTCCTGGTCCGAGGTCGGCGTTGCCCCATCCTGGGACGTGTGACCATGGACCAGACCATCGTCGACGTCACCGACCTGCCGGAGGCCGCCGTGGGCGACATCGCGACGATCCTGGGCGCGCAAGGCGGGGAACGCATCACCGTGGGCGAGTTTTGCGCCTGGTCGGATTGCATCCCCTGGGAGGCGCTCTGCACACTGACCCAGCGAGTCCAGCGCGTCTACCGGACGGACCGGACTTAAGCCCCGCTTAGGCGTCCTTGAGCCCGCCGAGCACCGCGTGGGCGAGCAAGCTGGCGAAGAAGGTCCCGAAGGCCAGCAGGAGCCAGCGCCAGCGCCGCCAGCCGTCCCGATAAGGCGTCAACTGGAAGGCTTGGTCGGGGACGTAGGCGGCGCAGTAAACAGCGTTGGCTGCGATGACGAAGAAGAGAAAACCGGTCAGGTTGCCGGTATCGCTCCAGCGCAGCAACGGGGCGTCCCCGCGGATTGCGTGGAAGGCGCAGACCAAGCCGAGTACCCCGTTATAGATTGGGCGGCCCTTGAGTTCCCAGAAACCGACCCCGTTGCCGAGGTTCTCGAGCAGACGGTCGGAGAGGGCGGACATCGCTTAGGCGGCCTTCGCGGCGGCGGGCTTGGCGCCCGGGGCCGGGGTGGTCGCCGGGGCGGCCTTGGCGTCGGCCTTCTCGGCGACCTTCTTCACGGCCTCGTCGAAACCGGCGTCGGACGGGCTACCGTCGAAGACCAGCTTACCCTTGTTGTCGAAGA
>CAIRWP010000332.1 GCA_903882335.1 uncultured Opitutia bacterium
GCCCCGCCGGTCGATAATGGCGATGCAATGGGGTCTGGCATGAAAGGTAACCTCACCATGGGTTGCTTTCCTGACCAAGGATAGTCCAGACCTCGCCCCTCTTTCATCCGCAATCACTCCGGGCTCCCCGGAGGATCCGAAGCTCTTCCGGGAGATCGCGAATCTTTCCCGTGGCTTCGGCGACCTGAAAACCAACGAGTATATCGGCAAGCTGAAGGTAGGGGCTGGTATGAGAGGGGATGAAGCGCACCTCGGTCACCCCCAAGAATGCACGGATTCCTCGGGCTTTCCCTCGATTCTTCTCCCCATCGATGATCAGCCGGCATCGCTGTTGCTCCGGATTAAGCGCCCGCAGGCAGGCCTGCATCATGAGAAGGTCTTTCGGCGTAACCTCGGCCCATGGGTCGATAGGTTTTCTCCAAATCACCGAATGGTGGGGCGGCAAGGAGGGTAGACTCCTTCGCAGGTATTCCATCCGAAGCTCATGACGCATCTTGGTCCATTTGAACTCCCCGAACCAAGGCAGCGAGCCGCGGATCTCGGCTTGTTTCGCGAGGAAAATCTCATGTTCGGCCATCGTGGGCGCGCTAAGCATGCAAAAGGCAAAAAAACGTGAGGCCCCTTTGCGAAAATCATGACCGGGGTCGCCGGATTCATCGCAGAAGAAGGTTCGCACGACACCTCGGACGATAATGATGATCTCATCGCAACCCAATGGATACCCCACTCAGGTAGGGCTGACCGTCCCCGGTCGGCCGCGGACATGGGGTCTGGCTTCATCTCGCGTAGCGATGATGTGCCTGACCTCATGTCGGCTCTCACATACCGCGGACCAGCAGGGACGCTGGTCCCTACCTGAAACACTAAGACAGGCTGGCCTGCTGGCCGGCTGGCACGCAGGCAAGGGAGACAGGGCCGCGGCATGGGGTCTGGCTTCGCCTCGCGCAGCGATGGCGTGCCTGACCTCATGCCAAGGCCCTACCCGCGCAGCGCGCGACAGCATGCACCAGGTGCACCCTTGCCCACTGGCCCGCTAGCCAGCCTGCCAGCTTTGCATCTGCGTGCCCACGTGTCACCATGCCAGCCTGCCCCCTCTGCCTCCCATCGACCCAGCACTCGACCAAGCACTCTGTACTCGATCCAGCACTCTTCCCAGTAATCAGTACTCCGTACTCCGCACTCAGTACTCTCTCTTCCGCCCTACCCCTTCACCCCTTCAACCGCTTCAACACCTTCTCCTTGCCGAGGACGCGCAGGACGCCCTGCAGGTGGGCGCCACCGCCTTGACCGGAGACGGCGTAGCGCACCGGGGCGAAGTAGTCGGTGGGCTTGCGGCCCTGGGCCGCGCCGACGGCGGCGAAGGCGTCATCCATCGCGGCCTCGGTCCATTCGCAGGCCTCGAGGGCGGGCAGGATCTCGGCCACGCGGGCCTGCGGGTCGCCACCCTTCTTGGTGAGGTTGACCAGCGCGTTCTCGTCCTTCTTGAAGTCGTCGGTGAAGAAGAACCGCACGAACTCGGGCAGGTGCTCCAGTGAGACGGCCTTCTCCTGGACCACCGCGAGGACTTCCTGCAGGCGGGCGTCGGTCACCTGGGCGTCGATGACGCCGGCGTCCGCCAGCACCGGGCGGGCGAGCGTGGCGAACTGGGCCGGGGTCAACGCGCGGAGCGTCTGCATGTTGACGTTCGACATCTTCCGCTCGTCGAACCGGGCGTTGGACTGGTGCACGGCGCCGACCTCGAACTGCGCGATGATGTCGGCGATGGGCAGGACCTCGCGCCCGTCCGTGGGCGTCCAGCCGAGCAGGCAAAGGTAGTTGCGCACGGCCTCGGGGAGGTAGCGGCGCTGCTGGTATTCCTCGATGAGGGCGCCCCGGTCGCGCTTGGACATCTTGCCCGGACCGTCGGTCTTGAGGATGAGCGGGATGTGGGCGTACTTCGGCGGCTCGACGCCGAAGGCCTTGAAGAGCTCGAGGTGCTTCGAGGTGTTGGAGAGGTGGTCCTCGCCGCGGATCACGTGCGTGATCTGCATCTCGATGTCGTCGACCACGTTGACGAAATGGAAGACCGGCTCGCCGTTGGAGCGGAAGATCACGAAGTCGCGATCCTCGGCGCGCTCGACGCGACCGCGGACCAGGTCATCGAGCACCATCGGGGCGGCGTCGACCTTCTCGATCTCCTTCTTCAGGTGGTCGTCGAAGACCGTCGAACGGGCGCCCTCGAGACGCAGCCACCAGGCGCCGTCCTTCTCGTAGGCCCGCCCCTTGTCGGCCAGCTCCTTGAGCTTGGCGCGGTACAGCTCGTTGCGCTGGGACTGGAAGTACGGGCCGAAATCGCCGCCCACGCCGGGACCTTCGTCCCAATCCATCCCCAGCCACCGCATGGAATCCAGAATCACCTGCAGGAAGGCGTCGGAGTTGCGCTCCTTATCGGTGTCCTCGATGCGCAGGATGAACTTCCCGCCGGTGTGCCGGGCGTAGAGCCAATTGAACAGGGCCGTGCGGGCGCTGCCGATATGGAAGAACCCGGTGGGGCTGGGCGCGAAACGCACGCGGACGGTGGACATGCCCAAGGAATAGACGGAAAGCCGAGCCAAGGGGAAGTTATTTAAGCGCCCGCCCGCCCCCGCCCCACATTCCCCTTTCCCTTCCGAGGCCTTTCCGTCTATTCCTTGGGCTTGGGCGACCCCGCCCGCCCCCGCCGCCATGTCCTCGGAAACGCACCGCCACTTCATCCAGCAGATCGTCGACGCCGACCTCGCCGCCGGCAAGCACGCCGCGATCGCCACGCGCTTCCCCCCGGAGCCCAACGGCTACCTCCACATCGGCCACGCCAAGTCGATCTGCCTCAACTTCGGCCTCGCCCTGGAATTCAAAGGCCGCTGCCACCTGCGCATGGACGACACCAACCCCACCAAGGAAGAGGTGGAATACGTCGACTCGATTAAGGAGGACGTCCGCTGGCTCGGCTTCGACTGGGGTCAGCACTACTACCAGGCGTCCGACTACTTCGCGCGGATGCACGCCGACGCCATCCGGCTGATCGAGCTGGGCAAGGCCTACGTGTGCTTCCTGTCCCAGGAGGAAATCCGCGCCCACCACGGCGACGAGAAGACCGCCGGCAAGCCGAGCCCGACCCGCGATGCCACCGTCGCCGCCAACCTCGCGGCGTTCGCCCAGATGACCCGCGGCGAGTTCGACGAGGGCAAGGCCGTGCTGCGCGCCAAAATCGACATGGCGTCGCCCAACATGCACCTGCGCGACCCGGTCATCTACCGCATCCGCAAGACGTCCCACCACAACACCGGCGACACCTGGTGCGTCTACCCGATGTACGACTACGCGCACCCGCTCGAGGACGCCTACGAGGGCATCACACACTCGATCTGTACCCTCGAGTTCGAGGTGCACCGCCCCTTCTACGACTGGCTCCTGCGCACCCTCGACACCCCCGCCAAGCCCCAGCAGATCGAGTTCGCCCGCCTCAACCTCACCTACACGGTGATGTCCAAGCGCCGCCTGCTCGAGCTCGTCCAGGAGAAGCGCGTGTCCGGCTGGGACGACCCCCGCATGCCCACCATCTCCGGCATGCGTCGCCGCGGCTACACCCCGGCCGCCGTCCGCCGCTTCTGCGAGACCGTCGGCATCACCAAGCACAACTCCCTCTCCGACGTCGCCCTGCTCGAGCACGCCGTCCGCGATGACCTCAACAAGACGTCCTCGCGCTTCATGGCGGTCCTCGACCCGGTGAAGCTCGTCATCGAGAACTACCCCGAGGGCCAGGTCGAGGAGCTCGACGCGACCAACAACCCCGAAGACCCCGCCGCCGGCACCCGCAAGGTGCCCTTCTCCAAGACCCTACTCATCGAGCGGGCCGACTTCATGGAGATCCCGGAGAAGAAGTATTTCCGCCTGACCCCCGGCCAGGAGGTGCGTCTGCGCTGGGGCTACTTCGTCACCTGCACCGGCTGCAAGAAGGACGCCGCCGGCAACGTCACCGAGGTCACCTGCACCTACGACCCGGCCACCCGCGGCGGCGACGCCCCGGACGGCCGCAAGGTCAAGGGCACCATCCACTGGGTCTCCGCCGCGCACGCCGGCGACGTGGAAGTCCGCCTCTACGACCGCCTCTTCTCGCACGAGGACCTCAACCACATCCCCGAAGGCGTCGATTGGCGCACCCTCCTCAACCCCGGCTCGCTCTCCGTGATCCGCGGCAAGGTCGAACCCGCCCTCCTCGCCCTCGCGCCCGCCACGCGCGTCCAGTTCGAACGCACCGGCTACTTCTGCGTCGACGCCAAGGACTCGCAGCCCGGCAAGCCCGTCTTCAACCGCACCGTCGGCCTCAAGGACTCCTGGGCGAAAGTCGCGGCGAAGTGATGGGTAGGGGCAGCACCGCGTGCTGCCCTAGTATCCGGAGGTAGGGACGAGCGTCCCTGCTCGTCCGCCCCCGTTCTGCCTGACCAGGACCATCACTAGGGTATTTCAGTCCACCACAGCCCTTGACGTAGGCATCGTAGAGATTGAACATGCCCTTGTATCTGAAAGCGGGCAGACGCCGTCGTATGATACCACCAGGGGGCCGCCGCAAGGCGGCTTTCCTTCATTTACCGAGAAAACGCCAACCTAGGCAGACTGGTAAAAGCTTGTCGCACAAAGTAACCGTTCCGACCCGGAGCGCGTGCTTATTCGGTGAGAACTTCTGCTTCACCACATAGGCGATCAAATCGGCTACCTGAATAAGATCCGCATCCCGAGAGCACTGCCCGACCGGATTCCCGATCAAACCTGAGCCACGTTTGATGGTCCGGAACGGCGGGTTGGAGGTGTGGTCATGGACGATGAAGAAACCGAGGTGTCGGCAATCATTGGCCGCGGGGAGCAGCCCGTGACTGGACCATTCATCCAGGTCCGCCATGGCCTGGGCTCCAATACGCTCAAGCAAGGCCGTGTCGCCCTTCTCCATCACCCACGCGAAAACCCTGATTTCCGTGCAGGTTGAAAGTTCCATGATGAGCCGCCTCGCCATCAACAAACGTTCCGCTCGCCCCACCCCGCAAAAAGTGGTGGCCGCCCCCAGGAGCTCGCACGCATGCAGTTCCTTGGTCACAGGATAGCCATACCTTCGCTCCAACTTTAATCTTAAGGATTTGATTTTCTGATCGAAGGTCGACCATGCGGAATGATGCACGGCGAAACCCGCCAAGACATAATGACTTGTGGGAGAGTTTCTCGCGCCTGGATCTCCGCTTTCGTCCAAGTAGATAAGATGCATGGCGACCATTCGACCATCCCAGGCAGGAAGTGTCGAAGTAGGCCAATACCCACCACCGGACCCAGCACTGGCCCTAGGATTTGAGCCCAACCCGCACCCAACCCATAACATCCGTGCCCCTGCACCTGACCCTGTCCCTGACCCTTTCATGGGCCTTTCGTGCGTCCTTTCTTCTCCCTTGACCCACCCCCCTCCCTGCCTTTGATGCACCTTCTAGCTGGTCAACAAGGAGAGGTGGCAGAGTGGTCGATTGCGCAGCATTGGAAATGCTGTGTACCGCAAGGTACCGAGGGTTCGAATCCCTCCCTCTCCGCCAGCTGAGTCTAGAGGTAAAAATGCCGCCAAATTACGGTCGGCTCAATCATCTCTAACAAAAACTCTAACAAGCCGGGTCGGCCCTCCCCATTTCCGCCAGTGGAGGGAGAGAACCCCTGGGTTCGATGAGGACCTTTAGGCCGAACAGGCAATCCGCTAGGATTGGGGCAAAGCCCCGCAGCAACGCGAAGCCAATCTCTCCCTCTCCGCCAGCTGGAATCGAGCGTTAAGCTCGACCAACCGGGCAGGATTCTCCATCCCCGACAAGTTGCCAGAGTGATTAGAACGCGGGGTTTGATCCCCGGTGGGGGGAGTATAGCGCGGGCCTCTCCTCTCATGGAGCACCTTCTCATATAGGCCTGACTCTGGTGGTTTAGTCTCACAAGCGAAGCCGAGCACTACGAAGCCGAGGCCGAAAGCCAAACCGGCGAGGCGCATCAGTAAGCTCGGAGATGCTTCCGACACTGACTCTTCAAGCTCCACTTCTTCAGGCGTTGGCCCGCCATGTTTTTTATAGCCCGCGTTTCTGATTGATTCACTGATTAAACCTATGCCCTTTTCCAACCCCCATTCGATGATGACCGCCGCGACCGCCACAATGAGATAGCCGGCGCCGATAATCACAATAAAGAAACTCAAGGTGTCATCGAGCCCATCGATGCCCGTTATCTTCCACGCTAAGATAGCCGCGGTAAATGCCAGTGGATCATTCATCGCCGCCCACTCTAACAGGTTCCAACTAACAACGTGCATCGATAATACTGATGAGATCTATCAGCGGACGACGGGGCCCGGCCGTTCAGCCAAAGGGGTCAGGCCGTTAGTGACCAAGGGTGTTAGTTTAGAAGCCGGTTTCGGTCGTTTCAACTAACGGGGTCAGGCACTAACGGCCTGACCCCTTTTGAGACCCCGCCCATTATTGACAGCCTTACTTGGACGAATTTAAAACCTTCCTGATGACTTCACCGCTTCTTCCGCAGCAAATCCGAGATGCCTTGGTCGGACTCGACGGGTGGGAGTATGATGGGATTAAAGTCTCGAAGGTCTTTAAGCTGAAGAATTTTCCGGCCGCCTTGGCCTTCACGAATCGGGTTGGGGCGGTGGCTGAACAGCTGAATCATCACCCGGACATCCATCTTTGTTGGAATGTAGTGACCTTAGTCCTGACCACGCACGATGCCGGGGTGAAGGTGACGGCGGAGGATATCGCCCTCGCCCACGCGCTCCAAGCGATCCCCTTGTCTGCCTGAGTGGCGTGACGGTTCGTCAGATGCATGCCATTCAGCGATAGACTTTCTGGCATAGGTTGGTCGGCATAACTAAACGAAAGGCGCGCGGGCTGATCCTGAGAGGCCCGCTTGCCGAGTTGACGCGGTCTTAGGGGTTATATTTAAAGGTGCATGCCCCTTACCAACCAACCCTGGATTATGGCCGTCCTGCTTGTGGGCTTGCTGGCCCTGTCCCCGGCATCGGGGCACGCGGGGGTGACTCCCGAAGGCGTGAAGGCCTTCGAGGGTAGCCCGCCCAAGTCGGACCAGGTCGAGAAGCCCGCCCACGCCGCTTACCCCCGGCCGTTTTCTCGGCCCAGTACGATGGGGAAAGATTACGACACCTGGCGAGATGCGACCGGCCCGGACATCGGCGAGACTGCCTTGGATATCAGGCGCTTGCCGTCGCGCGTCGATAACTCCACCCGCCCGCAGTTTCCTCCCATTTACAAACAGAAAGGCGGTGCCTGTGGTCAGTTCACGTCGATTGCCTCGATCTTCACGTACGAAATGAACGTCCTGAACGGCACTGCGGC
>CAIRWP010000333.1 GCA_903882335.1 uncultured Opitutia bacterium
GACCGCGATCGGCTTGCCCTTGCCGAGCGTCTGCTCGAGGAAGACCGGCGCGTCGTGGTAATGGTAGTCGTCGCCTTTGCCGCAGTGGCCGCCGAAGCTGTCGAGCTCGCCGAACTTCTTGGCGTCGTCGCCGCGGTTGTTGAGCGCGTTGAAGATCGGCACGCCATTCGCGGCCAGCGCGATCGCCCCGCGCAGGAAGTGCGTCTTGGCCGACATCGGCTCCTTCGCCGGCACCGGGTGGAGCGGGATCCGCCAGGCCCGCTCGCCGACGTACGTCTGCGGGAGCGGCACCTGTTGCTGCCACGACTTGATGCCGGCCATCAACGGGTGGTCCGGCAGACCCTTGGCCTCGACGTACAGGTATTTCTCGTCCCACCGGACGCCGACCTTCGGGGCGAAGGCGGCGAAGGGCGCGGCCAGCGGGGGCGTCGGACCGGTCGAGCCGGTCGCGGCCGGCAGGAAGAAGGTGAAACGCGTCTCGATCGGCGCCGCTTCCGTCGGGCGGTATTTGGCCTCGACCGGCGGCACGTGGGCGCGTGCGGTGCTGGCGAGGGTCAAGGCCAACAAGGAAAGCAGGCGCGACATTTTCATCATGGATGAAGTATAAGGCGGGAGGGCTTAATGGAAGATTAAGGGGTTGTATTAGGGCTAGGGATAGGGCCTGGGCTTGGGCGAGGGACAGGTGTTCGCGGTAATGAGGTCAGGCGCCAGCAGTTTCGTCTCTGAAGCAAACGGCTATGCCAGCGGCCGACCGAGTACGGTCAGCCCTACCTCGATGCATCGAACGAGCCCCAGCCCCAGCCCCAGCCCTATTTCAACAACCCCTCGATTTCCTGCAACGCGTCCGCGGGAATGGTCAGGCGGCCGCCGCCGATGGTCTCGGCAATCTGGCCGGGCTTGCGGGCGCCGACGATCGCGGACGTGACGCGGGGCTGGCGGAGTACCCAGGCGATGGCGAGTTCCGCCGGGGTGGTGCCGAGGCGGGCGGCGAGGGTGCGGAGGCCGCCGTTCAGGGCGATGTTCCGCGAGAGCAGAGGTTCGTTGAACTGGGGGTCACCGCGACGGTGGTCGGTCGCGGGCAGGGCGTCGACCCAGGCCTGGGTCACCTTGCCGCTGAGCAGGCCCTTCTGCATCGGGCTGTAAGGAATGAGGCCGATGTCGTGGGCCTCGCAATAGGGGATGAGCTCCGCCTCGATGCCGCGGTTCAGCATGCTGTAGGGCGGCTGGAGGAACGCCACGGGGTGGATCGGCTGGAGGCGCTTGAGCTGCGCGACGTTGAAGTTGCTGACGCCGGCCCAGCGGACCTTGCCTTCCTGCACCAGCTCGGCGATCGCGGCCCAACCCTCCTCGATGTCCTCGTCGGGCTGCGGCCAGTGGATCTGGTACATGTCAATGACGTCGACGCCCAGCCGGCGCAGGCTGTCCTCGATCTCGCGGCGGATGCTGGCGCGCTTGAGGCGCGGGATAATCTGGCGTTCCTCGTCCCAGCAGCGTTCGCACTTGGTGGAGATGATGGGCCGGCGACCTTTGAGCTCCTTGAGCGCCCGGCCCACGATGTCTTCGCAGTGGCCGAGCCCGTAGACCGGCGCGGTGTCGAGCCAGTTGACGCCGAGATCCAGCGCTTCGTGGATCGTGCGGATCGAGAGGGCGTCGTCCTGCGGACCCCAGCCGAATTTCCAGTCGCCGCCGCCCATCGCCCAGGTGCCGAGGCCGACCGGGGTGAGGTGGAGGTCGGAGCGGCCGAGCTTACGGAGCTTCATGGTGCTTACTTGGACTCGCCCTTGCGGGCCTTGTTCGCGTCCTGCAGCTGTTTCTGGGTCCGCATCGGCCACTCGGGGTGATCGACGTGCGCCTCCTTGAAGATCGCCAGGGCCTGGGCGACGAGTTCCGGGCGTTGGGTCGCGAGGTCATGCTTCTCCGCGGAGTCGGTCTTGAGGTCGTAAACCTCGACCTTGGCGGCGGGGCCGTTGCGCACCGCTTTCCAATCCCCCCAGCGCGCGGCCTGCAGCGACTGCCCCTCGTGCAGTTCCCAGTAGAAGTGGTCGCGCTTCGGGGCGGCTCCGCCCTGCAGGAAGGAGGCCAGCGAAAGTCCGTCGGTCTTCAGTCCGGCCGGGGCGGGCGTGCCGGAGAGTTCCAGCGCCGTCGGGAGGAAATCCCAGGAAGCCCACGGCTCGTCGCTCACCCGGCCCGCCGGGATCTTGCCCGGCCAGCGGGCGAGCGCCGCCTGGCGGAGCGCCCCCTCGTAGAGGCCGCGCTTATAGCCGCGCAGGCCGTTGGCCGCCTGGTCGAAGAGTTTGCCGATCTCGGAGCTCGGCGCGAACGAGGAGCCGTTGTCGCCCGAGGTCATCACCAAGGTATGCTCGTCGAGCCCCAGCTCCTTGAGCAGGGCCAACACGCGGCCGACGTCGGCGTCGAGCCGCGTCACCTGCGCGGCGTAGGCCTTCTGCGTCGGCGTCCACGGCTTGTCCTGGTAGGGACCGAAGTCGCCGATCTCGTGGCGGCC
>CAIRWP010000334.1 GCA_903882335.1 uncultured Opitutia bacterium
CAGACCGGTCAGGTCGAGCGATAGCCGGCGCAGCAAGGTGGCGCGTTCGGCCTCGGGGTTGGCCTTGAGGCTGGACCGGCGGAGTCCTTGGTCGACGAACGCGTCGATCGGCGAGCCCTTCAGGTCCGCGGGCAGGGCGGGGCGGCGAGGCGGCAGGAAGGCCCAGTGCTCCTCGTAGGTCGCGCCCTGTTCAAGCCAAGCCTTCACCTTCGCCTTATCTTCGGCGGAGAGTTTCAGGTGCGACTTCGGCGGCGGCATCACGTCGTCCTCGTCGTCGCTGGTGATGCGCGTCCAGACCTCGCTCTTCTTCAGGTCGCCCGGCACGATCGGGATACCCGTCTTGTATTCCTTGCGCGCCTCCGCCGGCAGGTCGAGTCGCAGCTTCGCCTTGCGTGCTTTCTCGTCGGGTCCATGGCAGGAGAAGCAGTTCTCTGAAAGGATGGGGCGGATGTCGCGGTTGTAGCGCACCTCCTCGGCCGCGAGGACGGACAAGGGAAGGGCGAGGAACGCCAGGGGTCGCAGGGCGGAGAGCATGGGGCTGAGCATCAGACAAGGGGGCGGGGGCTGGGTTTCAAAGCAAAAGCCGAGGCGGATGCCTTAGGCGGCCTCTCGCGGTATTTGAAGGGGAATGGTGGTGGACCCGGAGGGTCAGGCTGGACAGGGCGGGGGCGGAAATCACGATGCGTGCCCTTCGCCATGCGTATCGCCCGTCTTTGGTCCCTGCTCGCCACGTTGACCGTCGCCAGCCTCCCCCAGCTAGCCGCCGGCCCCATTGACCCCGCCCAGGGCGGCGTCATCGTGCTCGTCGGCGGCGGCCAGGGTGAGCGACTGCTCCGGGATGCGGCCTTCGAGGCCGAGCTCCAGCGGCGCTTCTCCGGCCGTGACTTGACGATTCGTAATCTGTGCGACGATGGCGACACCCCGGGCTATCGCGACCACTCCGGCCGCAACTCGCCTTTCGCCTTCCCGGGCGCCGAGAAGTTCTACCCGCTCTCCAAGGCCAAGGACTTCTGGGGCTCCGGCCATGCCGGCTCCGGGTTCTCCCAGTCGCCCGACCAGTGGCTGACCGGTCTCAAGGCCGACGTGATCCTCGCGTGGTTCGGCTATGCCGAGTCGTTCAAGGGCAAGGAGGGCGTCCCCGCCTTCAAGGCCGAGCTCGAAGCCTGGCTCGACCACACCGGCCAGCAGAAATACAACGGCAAGGCCGCCCCGCAGGTCGTGCTGATCACCCCGCGCCCGCTCGACGTCGCCAGCGCCCCGCAGGGCCCCGCCGCGGCCGCCGCCGTCAACGCGGACCTCTCCCTTTACGCTCAGGCCATCAAGGACGTCGCGTCCGCCCGCAAACTCCCGCTCGTCGATCTCCACGCCGCCGGCCAGATCGACGTCGCCCGGACGCTCGTCGACGGCGCCTTTGCCAAGGGTTCCGCCGCCAAGGTCGACCTCGCCGCGCTCACCGTCGCGATCGACGATAAGAACTGGTATTGGGAGAAGCTCTCCAAGGTGCCGAATGGCGTCCACGTGTTCGGCCGCCGCCACAAGCCCTTCGGTCCCGATAATTTCCCGGCCGAACTGAAGAAGCTCGACGAGCTGGTGCTGATCCGCGACCGCGCTGTCTGGGCCGCCGCCAAGGGCGCGACGTTCGACGTGGCCGCGGCCGATGCGCAGACGACGGTGCTGCCGCCCGTGAAGACCAACTATTCCTCGGGCAACACGAAGAACGGCTCCCCCAACTACCTGCCGGGCGAAGAAGCTGTGAAGACCTTCACCGTGCCCGCCGGCTACAAGGTCGACCTCTTCGCGTCCGAGGAGAAGTTCCCCGACCTCGCCAACCCGGTCCGTCTGACCTTCGACAACCGCGGTCGCCTCTGGGTGGCCACGATGCCGAGCTACCCGCAGTGGCGCCCGGGCGATGCCAAGCCCGACGACAAGATCCTCATCTTCGAGGACACCGATGGCGACGGTAAGGCCGACAAGCAGACGGTCTTCGCCCGCGGCCTGCACCTGCCGCTCTCCTTCGAGTTCGCCCCCGAGGGCGTCTACCTCCCGCAGAGCAGTCACCTTGTCCTGCTGCGCGACACCGACGGCGATGGCCGCGCCGACCGCTCCGAGGTCGTCCTGAGCGGCTTCGACGACCACGACACGCACCACGCGATCAGCGCCTTCCGGGCCGACCCCTCCGGCGCCTTCTACC
>CAIRWP010000335.1 GCA_903882335.1 uncultured Opitutia bacterium
CGCCGAGGCCCCGCGGCCACGCAGGAGCAGGCGGTGTTTGCCGGCGGGCAAGGTCACCTTCGCGCCGGCGCGGAAGAAGTAGGGACTGCCGCGGTCGCCGCGGACGCCGGTCGCGACGTAAAGGTGGGGCGGGCGGAAGAAACCGAAGGCCGGCGCCGCGTAGCTTTCCGTGGTCGGCAGGACCTCGCTCGGCCAGGCGTTCTTCTCTGGCTTCCATCCGGTCGCGAGCTGGACCAAGACCTCGCCCGGTCTCACTTGGTCCCAGGCGGTGAAGGAACTCGCCTTGACCGCGGGGGTCGCGCCCTGCGTGGCCTTGTAGCCCGTCGTCGGGGCGCTGTCGTTGCCGGCGTTCGCGCTGGCGTCGCGCGGCGCCGCTACCGCGACGGCGAGCGGGGGCAGGGTGGTCCGGAAACGTCCGGTGAGTTCCTGGGCCGAGAGCGCCCGCCGATGCACGGCGACCTCATCGAGCCACCCCGAGAAGCTGTTGTTCGGGCTACCCGCCATCGATGAGCCAAGCCAGACCGCATCGTCGTCCACGAGGGGGGCTTCCCGGGTAGCCCCGCCCATGTCCCAGGCACCTTGGATTTCCTGTCCGTCGACATAGCCACGCACGCTTGCCGGGTCGCCGAAGACATAACTCACCGCGACGTGATGCCAGCGCCCGTCGTCGATGACGCCGCGCTTGGTGGTCCAGCGGTGCCAACGGTCATCGCCTTGATCGCCGGCGGTCGGGGTCGTCGCGAAGAGGAAGCTCGGGCAGGCGGAGCCGTACATCTCGCGGAGGCGGAGCGCCCAGTTCTGGTTGGAGGAGCCAGCCTTCGTCCGGCCTTTACCGATCAGGTAGACATTGGAGCCCTTGCGGAGACCATCCAGTTTCACCCAGGCCTCCAAGGTGATGGCGTCACCGTTCTTGAAATCGAAACCACTGGCTGGGCCCGTGTCGGGTAAGACTAAGTGGGCGCCTTTACCGTTGAACTGAGCTGAGGCGTTTTTCTGGTCAAAGGTGGGGTAATCAGGTCGGCGGGGGCCGGGTTGCGCGAAGGTCACACCCCCGACGTTGGCGACCGCGGGTTGGGCCGTCCCGTCGAACGACCACGTCGGTGCTTCCGCCGCGGCAAGGGTGCCGAGGCAACTGGCCAAAGCGATGAGACGGGGTAGGCTCATGGGGACGTATTTAGGACACGGAAGAGGGCGAAATGTTCAAGGGGGAAAGGTAGGGGCAGCACCGCGTGCTGCCCTAGGGGAGTATAGAGTACCGAGTGCCGATTAGGAAGATGGTAGGGAGCGCTAACCGCTATCCGCGAACGCCTATCCGCTACCACCGTCATTTGGTAGGGGCGTGGTTTGCCGAGCCCTTCTGCGGTGGAGGGCAAGGCGAAGCCTTGCCCCTACCCGAGACAAACGACACGGTGAGCTTTACCGTCTACGGTCGAACGGACGCGACGCAGTCGCGCCCCTACCCGGATTGGGTGACGGCGGTTAGAGGCTGGCGGTTGGTTAATGCAGGAGGCCGCTAGGTCAGCACGTAGTGCCAACCCTACCCGAGATGCAAAGTCATAAAAAGGGGATGAAACGGGGAAGCGGAATAGTAGCAGGCGGCCGAAGGCCGCCGCACTACCCCTAGCCAACCATACTCCAGCCAACGAGTCCCCTCCTGTCTCCACCGGTGCACCTTTGCACTGCCTCCCCTCGTTCTCTTAAAACTCTCCGAAGCCGAATTGGTCAGCGAGCGCGAGGCAGTCCTTCACCGGACGGAGTCCTTTGGAGGGAGTGGGGTCCTGCAGGCAAGCGGCGGCGCAGCAGACGGCGAGGCGGAGGCGTTCCTGGATCCCGAGGTCTTCGTGTAGGCCGTAGAGCATGCCGGCAGCGAAGGCATCGCCGGCGCCCGTAGCGCCCTTGCTGTACCCGACCGGGAGTTTGAGCGAGGGCTGCTTCAGGCGGAGGCCTTCGGCGGTGGCGCAGACGGCGCCGTGCTCCGTATGGATGGTGACGGTCTTCTTGACGCCGAGGGAGAGCAGCTGTTCGGCGGAGCGGAGGAGCCAACCAGCATTCTTGGGGTCGATGATTTCGCCGAGGCTCAGGCCGGCTTCGATCTCGTTGATGACGAGGTGGTCGGTGAGGGGCAGTGCGCTGAGCGCGATTTCGCGGAACTCCGGATGCGTCGCACTGCACATGTCGACCGAAGTCTCGAGGCCGGCGGAGCGGGCGTTGAAGAGCAGCTTGGCCGCGATGGTCTGGCCGTTTTCGAAGGTGTCCATGCGGTCCAGCAGAATGAGGTAGCCGAGGTGCAGGATGCGGGCGTTGGTCTTGCTGAACGAGCAGTGTTTGACGTCGAAGTAGGCGTTGGCACCGCGGCAGTGGAAGAAGGTGCGGCGTCCGGTGGACTGCACGGTCA
>CAIRWP010000336.1 GCA_903882335.1 uncultured Opitutia bacterium
CGGCGGAGAGGCAGCGGGCGAAGACGGCCTCGGCGATGGTCGGCGCGGCGACACCCATGTCGAGGGCGTTGGCGCGCGTCCACTTGCCCGTGCCCTTCTGGCCGGCGGTGTCGAGGATGACGTCGACCAGCGGCTTGCCGGTCTCGGGGTCCTTCTGCTTGAGCACCTTGGCGGTGATCTCGATCAGGAAGGAGTTGAGGTCGCCCTGGTTCCACTCCTCGAAGGTGGTGCCGATCTCGTCGGGGGTCATGCCGAGGAGGCCGCGCATGAGGTCGTAGGCTTCGCAGATCATCTGCATGTCGCCGTACTCGATGCCGTTGTGGACCATCTTGACGTAATGACCGGCGCCGTCCGGGCCGATGTGCGCCACGCAAGGCACGCCGCCCTTGATGGGCTTGCCCGGGGTCGCGCCGGTGAGCTCGACGCCGGTGGCGGCGTCGACCTTGGAGGCGACGGCCTCCCAGATGGGCTTCAGCTCGGCCCAGGCCGCGGCGTCGCCGCCCGGCATGAGGGACGGTCCGAAGCGGGCGCCTTCCTCGCCCCCGGACACGCCGGAGCCGATGAAGCGCAGGCCTTTGGCCTTGAGCTCGCGCTCGCGGCGGATGGTGTCGGTCCAGAGGGCGTTGCCGCCGTCGATGATGATGTCCCCGGCCTCGAAGACCCCGGCCAGCTCATTGATGACGGCGTCGGTCGGGGCGCCGGCCTTCACGAGGATGACGGCCTTGCGGGGCTTCTTCAGGGAAGCGGCGAAGTCCTTCATGGTGGGACAGCCGGTCAGCTTGCCCGGGGTCTTCGGGTTTTCCTTCACGAACTCATCGGTCTTGGCGGTCGTCCGGTTGTAGACCGAGATCGCGAAGCCGTGGTCGGCGATGTTGAGGGCGAGGTTCTGGCCCATGACGGCCAGACCGATGAGACCAATGTCGGATTGCATAAGAGGAACCCATGCGAACTCCCGGGGGCGGGCATGGCAAACCAGAAAACGGTGGTTTTCCTTCAAAACGGGGCGGTGGCCGGTCTGCGGGACGGCTTTCCCCTCGCCACCTCGGCGGGCGCTCCCATCTTCGGAGACCGCCATGTCCCAGCTCGTCGGCAAACGCATCACCCTCGGGGTCACCGGCTCCATCGCCGCCTACAAGGCCGCGGACCTGACCTCGCAGCTCATCAAATACGGCGCCGAGGTCCAGGTGGTCATGACCAAGGGTGCCACCCAGTTCATCACCCCGATGACCCTCCAGGTGCTCTCCCGCCGACCGGTGGCGTTCGACCTTTGGGCCGAAGGCGCCAACTCGATCCCGGGCCACATCGAGATCGCCGATTCCTCCGACCTGCTCCTCGTCGCTCCGCTTTCGGCCAACGTCCTCGCGGAGTTTGCCCACGGCCTCGCGCCGGACCTCCTGACCAGCATCTACCTCGCCACCCGCGGTCCGGTCCTGCTCTGCCCGGCGATGAACGGCAAGATGTACGAACACCCGGCCACGCAGGCCAACCTCAAGACGCTCCGCTCCCGCGGCCACGCCGTCGTCGACCCCGCCGAGGGGATGCTCGCCTGCGGCTACGAAGGCGTCGGCAAGCTCGCGCCGGTCGAGGAGATCGTGAGCCGCGTGCTGTCGATCCTGGGTTGAGTCGGATGGACCCCCGCGCCCTGCGCCAGCGGATCGAAGCTTCGGCGAAGGAGCTGGGCTTCGACGCCTGCGGAGTCGCGCCCGTCGAGGTCGACGTCCGGGCCGACTACTTCCGGAAGTGGATCGCTGACGGCATGCATGGCGACATGGCCTGGCTGGCGCGTAATCCCGACCGCCGGACCGACGCCCGCCAGGTGCTGCCCGAGGCGCGCAGCCTCGTCGTGGTCGGACTGAACTATTACCAGCCGCACCCGCCCGCCGGCTACCGCATCGCGAAATACGCGCTCGGCGCGGATTACCACGACGTGATCCTGGCCCGCCTCCAGGAGCTGTGCGTCGTGATGAAGTCCCTCGGGGGCGAGCAGAAGCCTTACGTCGACACCGGACCGGTGCTCGAGAAGCCCGTCGCGGCCGCCGCCGGTCTCGGTTGGCAGGGTAAGAGCACGATCCTCATCCATCGCGGCGCCGGCACCTGGCTCTTCCTCGGCGTCATCCTGACGACCCTGGAGCTCGAGGTTGCAACCGCGCGGGAGCCCGACCGCTGCGGGTCCTGCACCCGTTGCATCGACGCCTGTCCGACGTCGGCGATCATCGCGCCCTATCAGATGGATGCGCGCAAGTGCCTCGCGTACCTGACCATCGAGCACAAGGGTGCCATCCCCGTCGAGTACCGCGAAGCCCTCGGCGATCGCGTCTTCGGCTGCGACGACTGCCTCGACGTCTGTCCTTGGAACAAGTGGGCGGTCGCTACCCGCGAAGCCCATTTCGCCCCGCGTCCGCACCCCCCGCTGCGCGAGACGCTGGCCTGGACCGACGAGCAGTTCCTGGCCCATTTCCGCGGCACGCCGGTCGAGCGCCTCGGGCTCGCGCGTTGGCGACGCAACGCGCTCACGGTCCTGGGCAACGTCGGCCGACGGGATGATCTGCCGGCCGCCGAAGCGTTGCTCGGCGACCCCGACCCGATGGTGGCGGAGCATGCGGCGTGGTCGGTCGCCCGCCTGCGCACTCGCTGAACCTACGGGTTGCCTCGGACCCCGGGCCCGTCCTAATGGAAGCCGTGACCCTCGCCCAAGCTTACTACGCGCTCGCCGCGGTCCTGCTGCTCGCCGGTTTCCTGGTCTGGACCGGCGCCGCGGTCCTGCGTTCCTTCCGCCGCTCGGGCTTCGCCACCGCCGTCCTCGGCCTCGCCGCCGTCGCCTGGTTCGTCGGCTGGCTCTGGTTCCTGCCCGAGCCCGACCTCGCCGGCATCAACCGCAACCTCGTGCTCGCGGTCTTCACCGTCGCGAGCCTCGCGACCTTCAAGTACCTGCCCGACCTCCTCGCGATCCGTTCGCTCGGGGTCCTGATGATGTTCCTTGCGCGCCACGTGCTCGACGCCGGTTACACGCATCTGCCTTACAGCCTCCTCGCCGCTTCGGTCAGCTACGGGTTACTGGTCCTCTTCGGCCTCTGGTGGGCTTCCTCGCCGCCCGCCTTCGCGCGGCAATGCGACTGGATTCTGGCCGCCACCTTCCGCCATCGCCTCCTCGGCGCCCTCCTCGCCGGGCTCGGCGCGGCCTGCGTCTACCAAGCGTTCCACTTGGCGTGAGTCGCGCGCTCCTCATCGTCGTCTCGGGTCCCGCCGGCAGCGGCAAGACCACGCTCTGTGCCAGTCTCACCGGGGCCTGCCCGCAGGCCATCCGTCGCGTGATCACCTGCACCACGCGCGCGCCGCGACCGGGGGAGGTCGACGGCGTCGACTACCACTTCCTCACCCGCGCCAGCTTTGAACAGCAGGTCGCCGCCGGCGTCTTCCTCGAGCACGCCCACGTCCACGGCAACCTCTACGGTCCGCGCTCGGCCGACGTCGCCACGCACCTGGGCGCGGGCTTCGACGCGCTCCTCAACGTCGATGTCCAGGGCGCCGCGACGATCCGCGCCAAGGGCGCCGCCGACCCGCGGCTCGCCGCCGCGCTCGTCACGGTCTTCATCCGTGTCAGCGACCGCGCCGAACTGCGGCGTCGCCTCACGGGCCGCGGCACCGACCCGGCCGACGAGATCGACCGGCGCGTGGCCGCCGCCGAGGAGGAGCTCCGGCACGCCGGCACCTACCAGCACGTGATCGAAAGCGGCAGCCGCGAGGCCGACTTCGCCGCACTGCTCGCCATCTACCACGCCGAGAAGGCCCGCCGGCCGTGATGGAGAAAGCCGACATCGCGGCGGTCCTCGACGAGATCGCCACCTTGATGGAGCTGACGGGTGAGAACCCGTTCAAGATCCGCGCGTACTCGGGGGGCGCCCGCATCCTTGAGAACCTGACCGAGGACCTCGGCGAGCTCATCGACGGAGGCAAACTGGCCGACATTCCCGGGCTGGGCGAGGCGCTGGTCGACAAGATCACGACGCTCCGCCGCGACGGTGTCCTGCCATTCCACCAGAAGCTCAAGGCTTCGATCCCCGCCGGCCTGCTCGAGATCATGCAGATTCCCGGGCTCGGGCCCAAGAAGGTCCGCGCGCTCTGGACGCAGCTCGCCGTCGCGGATCTCGCCAAGCTGAAGGAGGTCTGCGAGTCCGGTGCGGTCGCCGAGCTCAAGGGCTTCGGGGCCAAGACCCAGGAGAAGATCCTCGAGGGCATCAAGAACCGCATCGCCTACGGCAAGCGGCACCGCTGGTACGAAGCGGCCGCCATCGCCGAACCGATCCTCGCCGGCCTCCGCGCGCTGCCGCAGGTCGCGCTCGCCGAGTCCGCCGGTTCGCTTCGCCGCGCCCGCGAGACGGTCGGCGACCTCGACTTCCTCGTGGCGTCGTCGGAACCCCAGCCGATCATGGACTGGTTCGTCGCCTACCCGGGCGTCAAGGAGGTCACCGCCCACGGCGAGACGAAGTCCAGCGTGCGCTTCGAGAACGGTCTGCAGGCGGACCTGCGCGTCGTGCCGGCCGAGCAGTTCTACTTCGCGCTCCACCACTTCACCGGCTCCAAGGAGCACAACGTTGCGATGCGCCACCGCGCGCTCGGCCGGGGCCTCAGCATGAGCGAGTGGGGCTTCAAGCCGGTCGACGAAAAGACCCTCGCGCCCGGCGCCCGGAGCGAGGCGGAGGTCTTCCGCGCGCTCGGCCTGCCGTGGATCCCGCCGGAGCTCCGCGAGGGTAACGGCGAGATCGACGCCGCCGAGGCCGGCCAGCTACCGGAGCTCGTCCGGCTCTCCGACCTCCGCGGGGTCTTCCACAACCACACCACGGAATCCGACGGCGACCACACGCTCGCGCAGATGGCCGCCGCCGCCGAAGCCCACGGCTGGGAGTACCTCGGTATCTCCGACCATTCCAAGTCCAGCTTCCAGGCCGGCGGCCTCGACGAGGCGCGGCTGGAAAAACAGCTCGCGGACATCGCGGCGCTCAACGCCTCGAAGAAGTATCGCGTGCGCGTGCTGTCGGGGAGCGAGGTCGACATCCTCAAGGATGGGTCGCTCGATTTCGCGGACGATGTCCTCAGCCGCCTGGACTTCGTCGTGGCCTCGGTGCACAACCTCTTCACCTTGGACCGCGAGTCCCAGACCGCCCGCATCATCAAGGCAATCGAGAACGAGCACGTCGACATGGTCGGTCACCTCACCGGCCGCCTGCTCAACAAGCGCGAGCCCTACGAGGTCGATATCGCCAAGGTCATCGACGCGGCCGCGGCCAACGACACGATCCTCGAGCTGAACGCCAACCCGTGGCGCCTCGACCTCGACTGGCGTTGGTGGCGGCGCGCGGCCGACAAGGGCGTACTCTGCTCGATCAACCCGGACGCCCACCACGTCGACCAGCTGGCGTTCGCCGCCCACGGCGTGCGCATCGCCCGCAAGGGTTGGCTGACGCCGGCGCAGGTGCTGAACACGCGGCCGCTGGACGAGGTGCTGCGCTGGCTCGGCCGCTGAGGCCCGCTTCCGGCTCGCCCTGCGGGGCCCGCCCGCCCTAGGGTGCGGCATGCTCCACGATAAGCGTCGTCTGCTCCTCATCGCCGGTCCCTGCTCCCTCGAGTCCGAGGCCAACTGCCGGACCGTCGCGACCGAGCTCAAGGCCCTCGCCGCGAAGCACCCGGAGCTGAACATCCTTTTCAAGGGTTCCTACGACAAGGCCAACCGCACCTCGCTCGGCGGTGACCGCGGCCCGGGTATGCAGGCCGGCCTCGACCTCCTCGCGATGGTCAAGCGGGACTACGGCTTCAAGGTGCTCACCGACATTCACGGTCCCGAGCAGTGCGAAGCCGTCGGCAAGGTCGTCGACGCCCTGCAGATCCCGGCGTTCATGTGCCGCCAGACCGACCTCCTCGTCGCCGCCGCCAAGACCGGCAAGGTCGTCAACGTGAAGAAGGGCCAGTTCCTCTCGCCGTTCGAGATGCGCTTCGTTGTCGATAAGCTCGAGGGCGCCGGCGCCGCCGAGATCTGGCAGACGGACCGTGGCACGACCTTCGGCTACCAGAACCTGGTCGTGGACATGCGCTCCTTCCCGATCATGGCCGGCTTTGGTCACCCGACGATCATGGACGCCACCCACGCGGTGCAGCTCCCCGGCGCGGCCGGCGGCTCTTCCGGTGGTCAGCGCGAATACGTGCCCGTGCTCGCCAAGGCGGCCCTCGCCGCGGGCGCCGATGGTCTCTTCATGGAGACGCACCCGGACCCGAAGATGGCGATCTCCGACGGCCCCTCGCAGGTGCCGTTGGCGGAGTTCCCGGCCCTCGTGGAGTCCTGCCTGCGCGTCTGGAAAGCCGTCCGCGCCTAAGCCGGGAAAAGCGCGCGCGCCGCGGCGCGGTCGAACTTGCCGCGCGCATCCGTCAGGAGTTCCGCGACGAACGCGTACGCTTTCGGGCGGGCCGCCGGCTCGAGCCGGGCCGCCGCCTGGCGGAGACTGGTTTCGAGCGCCGCGTCGCCGACGACCAGCGCCACGACGCGCTCGCCCCACTGTTCATCGGGTACGCCGAACACTTGGACCGGCGCGACCGCGGCCAGCGCCGCCTCGACGCGCGCCGGATCCACTTTCTCGCCGCCGGTGACGATCACGCGGTCGCCGCGCCCAAAAATCCGCACGGTGCCGTCGGCGGCGAGCTCCGCGCGGTCCTGCGTCTGCAGGCCCTCCGCCGGGAAATCCTCGCCGGCCCAAAGCCCACGCGCGAGCGCCGGCGTCGCAATCGTCAGGAGGTCGCCCGCCAGGCCGAAGCGGACTCCCGGCAGGGGCGTCCCGCGCGGCGGCTGGTTCTTCCAGAGGCGTTCGGGCGGGCAGAGCGCGCACGCGGCCGCGGTCTCCGTCATCCCGTAGGTCAGGTAGACGGGGAGTCGGCGGTCGCGGATCGCGCGCAGGCATTCCGGCGGCACGGCCGAACCGCCGAGCAGCACGACCTTGAAGCGGCGCAGCCAGGCTTCGCCGTCGGGCCGCGCGAGCAGGCGCATCAGCTGGGCGGGCACCAGCGAGGCGACGCGGGTGCCGTCGGTCGGGAGGTCTACCTTCGGCAGCTTGGCGGACGGCGCGAACCGCCCGTCCAGCGTGACATGCCGGCCGCCCGTCAGCGCTGCGCGCACGAAGGGCATCAGTCCGCTGACGTGCCAGGGCGGCGTGAGCGTCGCGCCGTGGAGCGTCGGCGCCAGGCCGCGCGCGGCGAGGCCATCGCGCAGGGCACGGACCGCCGCGGCCAGCGTGTTCGGGTCATGGATCGCGAACTTCACGCGCCCGCCCGTCCCGCCGGTCGGGATCATCGTGCGGCCCCGCCAGCCGAGCGGCCAATCCGCGGGTGCCGGGCCCGTGGGCGTGAGTTCCATCCCGACCACGCTCGTGCCCTGCGGGATCAGCCGCAGCGCCTCGGCCAGCTCGGCCGGTCCCCAGTCCGGATTGCCGAGGAAGACCGGTTCCTCGGTGCCCCAGGCCGCGGCGACCGCCGCGAGGTAAGTCCCGTGGTCGCGGTGGAAGACGGCGACGCCGCTCATGCGAGTTCCTGCCAGAAGGCGTCCCAGCTCTGGTCCAGCAAACCCCGGACGACCGGGCCGCCCGTGTGGCGGTCGCGGCCGTCGCGTTCGAATCGGCCCAACGTGTCGAAGCCCACGGCGCCGCCCGCGGGATCCTGCGCGGCGAGCCACAGCGCGGCCTGCCGGCCAATCGCGGTCTCGAAGGCGGAAGAGTAGACGACCGGGCCGACGCGCGTCGCGCGCCAGGCGCGGAAGGCGTCCCAATCACCGACCAGCGCCGGCTTCACGACGACCGGCCCCGCCCAGTCGATCCCGGCCGGCGTGAGGAAGGATTCGTCGAGCGCCACCTTGTCCGGGCCGAGCGACGCGTAGCCGGGATGTCCGACCGGCAAAGGTTGCTCAAGGAAGTCGATCCGCGGTTCCGCGCGGGCGAACTCCGTCCAGGCCCGCGCCGCCGCGAGGTCCAGGCCGCCGTTGGCGTCGAGCCGTAGGCGCACCGCGGGCACGGCGGCGAGGAGCGCGCGCACGTCCTCGGGTCCGGTCGTCCCGGTGAGTTTCACCTTCACAGTGGCGAAACCTTCGGCCGCCTTCGCGCGCACCGCCTCGGTCGTCGCCGCTTCGGCCAGGCCGGCGCCTTCGAGCCGGCCGGCGTAGCCGGCGATCTCCGCCCAATGGGCGCAGGAGGAGAGCGCCGCGCGCAGGCAGGGCAGGGTGTCGCCCGCCGCCGCGGCCACCGCGCGCAGGCGCCCGAGGCTGCCTTGCGCGGAGCGGATGACCTCCACGGCCTGGTCGATCGTCTCGGTCGGGAAGCCGGGCCAGGGCGCGACTTCGCCGTAGCCGACGCCTTCGTCCGTCTCCGTCCGCAGGAGGAGCCGGTCGACCGCCTCCACGGGGCCGCGGCCGGTCAGCAGCGGGCGCTGGAAGCGTCGCCGGACCCGCAAGGTGTCGATTTTGCCCCCGTTCATCTACCCGATGTTCGCTAATCCGGCCCGGCCCGCAAAAACAAATTGCCAGACTTCGGGGGGCTCCCTAACACCCTTGGGGGAAACCGACCTCTCATGGCTTCCTCGAAATCCTCGGGCCGCGTTTCCCTCGACGAACGCTTCTACCTCACCGCTGACCGGTTCTTCCCGGCCAACGCGGGCTTGGGGTTGACGTACGACGACGTCTCCCTGGCCACCCGTTATTCCGAGGTCCTCCCCCGGATGACCCGCCTGGATTCCGCCCTGTCCGCCAGCCTGCCGCTCTCCCTGCCGATCGTGTCCTCCGACATGGACACGGTCACCGAGCACCGCATGGCCATCGCGATGGCGCTCAACGGCGGGCTGGGGCTCGTCCACTACAACATGGCGGAGGCCGACCAGGTGACCGAGGTGCGCCGCGTCAAGAACCACATCCACGGCATGATCGGCGACCCCGCGGTGGTCTCGGCCGAAGACACCATCGGGCAGGTCCTCGCGCGCATCGAGCGGGACGGTCTCGCCTTCAGCACCTTCCCGGTCACGGCCCCCGACGGTACGCTCCTCGGTCTCCTGCCCGGCAGCACGGTCAAGGAGCGCCACGGCCAGCGCACGGTCGCCGCGGTCATGATCCCCCGCGACAAGGTCTTCACTGTCGCCGAGAAGGACCTCGGCAAGGACCCCATCGCCACCGCCGACCGCAAGTTCTCCGACCACGTCGGCCAGAACAAACTCCTCGTCGTCGACGCCCGGAACAAGCTACGCGGCCTCTTCACCCTCAGCGACATCGAGCGCATCTCCGAGGAATCCCGCGCGCACGTCCGCCCGACCCGCGACGCCAACTTCCGCCTGCGCGTCGGCGTGGCCGTTTCCGTCCCGCGCCGGCCCGACGGCGAGATCGATCGCGACCGTTTCCTCGCGCACGCCGCCGCCCTCGTCGAGGAGGGCGCCGACGCGCTCGCCGTGTCCACCGCCCACGGCCACACCAAGGGCGTCGGCGACGCCATCCGCCTCCTGCGCAAGGCCCACAAGGGTCTCACGCTCATCGCCGGCAACGTCACCAGCGGCGAAGGCGTGGAGTTCCTCGCCGCCGCCGGCGCTGACACCATCAAGATCGGCCAGGGCCCCGGTTCCATCTGCACGACCCGCATCGTCGCGGGTGTCGGCATCCCGCAGCTCACCGCCCTGTACGTCGCCTCGCGCGCCGCGGCCAAGCAGGGCGTCCGTATCCTGGCCGACGGCGGCATCACCAAGTCGGGCGACATCGTCAAGGCGCTCACGCTCGCCGACGCGGTGATCCTCGGCGGCCTGCTCGCCGGCTGCCGCGAGGCGCCGGGCAAGCTGATGGAAATCAACGGCAAGACTTACAAGGAGTACCGCGGCATGGGTTCGCACGAGGCCATGCGCAAGGGTTCCGCCGCCCGCTATGGTCACACGACCGGCGGCAAGTTCAACAAGGTCGCCGCGGAGGGCATCGAGGCCCTCAAGGAAGTCTCTGGTTCGGTCGACCAGGTGCTCGGCACCCTCGCCGGCGGGGTCCAGAGCGGTCTCGGCTACCTCGGGGCCCAGAATCTGGCGGAACATCGCAAGAAAGCCCGTTATATCCGGGTCACCCCGGCCGGTCAGCGCGAAGCGGCGCCGCACGATGTGATTGAAATCAAGGCCGGGTCCTGATACTTTTTAAATCTCCCTATGCTCGCTTTCTTCCGCAGCCTCTTGGTCTTCCTGCTCGGCGCCGTCGTCGGCGCCGTCGCGCTGCTGATCTTCCTGCCGACTTTCTCGGTCACCTTCAGCAACCGTCCGGACAACCGCGCCGTGGCGAAGCCTGCGCCCGTCAAGCCGGCTCCGGTCAAGGTCGAGGAAAAGCCCGCCGAACCGGTGGCGAAGGTCGAGGAAAAGCCCGCCGAACCGGCCGAGCCGACGAAGCCCGTGGAGCCGGTCGCCGTGAAGCCTCCGATGAAGGAGACGCCGACCGAGCCGGTCGCCAAGCCGGAGGAACCCATCGCCGTGAAGCCTCCGATGAAGGAGACGCCGACCGAGCCGGCCAAGCCGGAGGAGCCGGTCGCGGTCAAGCCGGTCAAGCCGTCCGCCGAGGAGAAGCTCGACTTCACCCTGCTCAACGGTCGCCCGATCTTCTGGCCCGCCGCCATCGTCGTGACCACGGCCACCAGCACCCCGCTGATGGAGAAAGGCGCCAAGGTGGCGGACATCCCGCTCGACGTCGGGACCACCCTCCAGGTCTCCAAGGTGCTCGGCGACGGGGCCTTGCTCGTGCGCGCCCAAGGTATGCAGTTCGAGATCGACTACCGCCTGACCGACTTCGACGCCGTCGTCCGCAAGAAAATCCAGGACGTCATCGACGCCGGCAGCAAGGTGCCGCCGCCCTTCAAGTCGGCCCCGGTCTACGTCCCGCCGATCGCCCCCATGCCGGTCGTGCCGCCCCCGCCGGTGAAGCCCGCCCCCGTGGCCCCGCCGGCGACCGGCCCGTCGTCGACCTCCCCCGCGACCAAGCCTTCGCCGACCCGTCCTTCCGGCGGCACCCTCGATGACAAGATGAACTCGCTCTTCGGTCGCCGCATGTCCGACGAGGAGAAGGCCGACGCGAAGGCCGCCGAGAAGAAGAAGGCGCCGGCCAAGTGAGCGGCGCCAAGGTCTACTCCTGGAACGTCAACGGCGTCCGCTCGGCCTTGGGCAAGGGGTTGGCGGACTTCGTCGCCGCTGCCGCGCCCGACGTCCTCTGCCTGCAGGAGACGAAGTGCGAGACCGCCACGGCGCGCGAGCTCGGCCTGGCGTTCCCGCACCAGGCCTGGCACGAGGCCGAGAAGAAGGGCTACTCCGGCACCGCCATCCTCTCCAAGGTCGCGCCGCTTTCCGTCGCCACGGACTTCCCGGGCGACCATCCGGCCGAGGGCCGCGTGGTCACCGCCGAGTTCAACGGCCTCTTCGTTGTCAGCGCCTACGTCCCGAACTCGCAGCGCGAGCTCGAGCGGCTGGACTACCGCCTGAAGTGGGACGCCGATTTCCGCAAGTACCTCGCCCGGCTGGCCAAGCGCAAACCGGTCGTCGTCTGCGGTGACCTCAACGTCGCCCACGCCGAGATCGATCTCGCGAACCCGGCTTCGAACCGCCGCAACGCCGGCTTCACCGACGAGGAGCGCGCCTCCTTCGGCACGCTGCTCGCCGACCACGGTTTCACCGACACCTTCCGGGCGCAGCACCCGACGCTCGCCCAACGCTACAGCTGGTGGTCCTACCGGCCCGGTATCCGTGCCCGCAACATCGGGTGGCGCCTCGATTATTGCCTGACGTCGGACGGTCTGGCGTACGACCAGCCGGAAATCCACGACCAGGTCAAAGGGTCGGATCACTGCCCGGTGTCGGTGCGCGTGCGCGCCGAGCTCTGAGCAGCCGGCGGAGCAGGCTCACGACCAGGTGGCCGAGCGTAGCCCCCGCGACGATGAGCACGCCCACCGGGGGACCCCAGACTTCCAGCGGCGTGTCCAGGAAGACGTTCGCCGAACCGTTCGCGACCCCCGCGTAGCGGACCGCGATCGTTTGGCGCACCCGCAGTTCGGCCAGCAGCGGCGAGACCGTCCCCGTCAGGCGTTCCCCGGCGGGCGTGGTCCAGGCCACGGCATAGGAGGACCGGTCGTCGTCCTCGGCGCCGCGCATGACGCGGGTGACTTCCGCCGTGGCGACCGGGTGGCCCCATTGCGCTTCCACGCTGAGTGGCAGCATGTAGGTCAGCACCGCGCCGGCGACCGCCAGCCCGAACGCGACGAAGCCCAGCGCCCATCTGAGCCGCACCGGGTCGTCCGGCGGCGCGGGCGCCTCCGCGGGCGGGATGAACGGCTCGGCGCCCATCCTTCAGTGGTGATCCTTGCCCATCAGGTGGCGGACCCACGGCACCAGCGCGAGCAGCACGAGGGCCATGAGCCCGACGACGATCGCCTGGTCGCGGAAGAAGTTCGCCAGCTCGACCGGGTCCTTGGACGAGAAGCCCGCCGAGAGCGTCCCGGAGAGTTTATTGCCCAGCGCGGTGGCCATGAACCATACGCCCAGGACGAGCCCCGTGAGGCGCTCGGGCGCCAGCTTGCTCATCGTGCTGAGCCCAACCGGGCTGAGGCACATCTCGCCGAGCGTCTGCAGGAAGTAGACGCCGATCAGCCACCACGGGCTCACCTTGCCGGCGACGATGCCCTGGGCGGCGGGCACCATCAGCGCGAACGAGAGCCCGAGGAAGAGCAGGCCGAACGTGAACTTCAGCGCGACCGATGGCTGGCGCGTCCCGAGCGCGACCCAGAGCCACGCGAAGACCGGCGCCAGGGCGATCACGAAGAGCGCGTTGACCGACTGGAACCATGAGGACGGGAAGGCCTGGCCGAGCAGTTCGGTGCGGGTGAGCTCGTCCGCGAACAAGGTCAGCGTCGTGCCCGCCTGCTCGAAGACCGCCCAGAAGAGCACGGCCGCGATGAAGAACACGCCGATGGCCGCGATCCGCTTGCTGTCGTCGTCTTTCCGCAGGAGGCCGAAGTAGAGCACCACCAGTAAGGGGAGTCCGTAGATGGCGTAGCCTAGCCAGGCGCAGGGGGGTATGGAGAGCCAGATTGGTGAGAGCGAGAGGTC
>CAIRWP010000337.1 GCA_903882335.1 uncultured Opitutia bacterium
CAACACCCCGCAGCAGGCCCTGACGCTGCTGAACGACCCGACCTTCGTCGAAGCCGCCCGCGCCTTCGCCACCCGGCTACTGGCCCTCCCGGCCGACCAGGACCGCCTCAACGTCGCCTTCCGGCTCGCCGTCGGACGCGACATCAAGGCGGCCGAGCGCGCTTCCCTGGGCAAGCTCATCGCCGACCAGCAGGCCTACTACGCGGCCAACCCCGCGGAAGCCGCCAAGCTCCTCAAGGTCGGCCTGACCCCGCCGCCGCCGGGTGATGCCGCGACGCACGCCGCCTGGACCCAGGCCTGCCGGGTCCTCCTCAATTCCCAGGAAGCCATCACGCGCTACTAAGTCATGCGACCCTACGACCCCATCGCCCACGCGCTGTCGATCAACCGACGGAGCTTCCTGACCAAGAGCGCCTACGGCCTCGGCGGCGCCGCCTTCGCGATGCTGGCCGCGAAAGGCCTCGCCGCCCCCGGCGCCGGCGCAAAGCCCTGGAGCCAGGGCGCCCTCCGCACCCCGCACCTGCCGGTGAAGGCCAAGCGCGTGATCTTCCTCTGCATGGCCGGCGGCCCGCCCCACCTGGAGCTGTTCGACAACAAGCCCGTGCTCAAGAAGCTCGACGGGCAGCCTTTCCCGGAGTCCTTCACCAAGGGGCAGCAGATCGCCCAGCTGCAGAACACCGTGCTCAAGGCCCGCGGCGGCTCCTTCGCCTTCCAGCGCTGGGGCAAGTCCGGCACCGAGATCACCGACATCTTCCCGCACATCGGCAGCGTGGCCGACGACCTATGCGTCGTGCGCTCGCTCAAGACCGAGCAGATTAACCACGACACCGCCCACGCCTTCTTCAACACTGGCTCGATCATCAAGGGCCGCCCCTGCATGGGTTCCTGGCTGCTCTACGGCCTGGGCTCGGAGACCGAGAACCTGCCCGGCTACATCGTGCTGACCTCCGCCGGCCGCACCGGGCAGCAGCCGATCTCGTCGCGCCAGTGGTCGAGCGGCGTGCTGCCGAGCAAGTACCAGGGCATCCAGTTCCAGTCCAAGGGCGAGGCCGTGCATTACATCGGCAACCCGCAAGGCGTCTGCCAGAGCACCCAGCGCCAGGTCATCGACGAGATCCGCCGCCTCAACGGGGGACTCGCCGAGGAGACCGTCGACCCGGAAATCGCGACGCGCGTCGCGCAGTACGAGATGGCGTTCAAGATGCAGACGAGCGTGCCGGAGCTGCTCGACTTCAATAGCGAGTCGCCCAAGACCATCGAGGCCTACGGCATCAAGGAGATCGGCGACGGCTCCTTCGCCTCCAACTGCCTGATGGCCCGCCGCCTCGCCGAGCGCGGCGTCCGCATGATCCAGCTCTACCACCGCGCGTGGGACCTGCACGGCAACCTGGACAACGGCATGAAGATGGGCGCCCAAGACGTCGATAAGGCGACCGCGGCCCTGATCAACGACCTCAAGGAACGCGGCCTGCTCGAGGACACCCTGATCCTCTGGGGCGGAGAATTCGGCCGCACCCCGATGGGCCAGGGCTCCGGGCGCGACCACCACATCGCCGGCTACAGCGTCTTCCTCGCCGGCGGCGGCGTGAAGGCGGGGACCGTCTACGGCGCCACCGACGAACTCGGCTACCACGCCGTCGAGAACGTCGTGGACGTCCACGACCTCCACGCGACCATGCTGGCGCTGATGGGTATCGACCACCACCGCCTCACCGTGAAATATCAGGGCTTGGATGTCCGCCTGACCGGGATCGGCGGTAAAGTGGTCAAGGGGATCATGGCCTAAGTCGGTCGTTTAAGGCCGCCTTTTTCGCTTCAAAAACCCCTCGGGCGACCTAGGGTCTCGCTACCCCCATGCACCTCGCCCTCCGCCCCGCCGTCTGGCTGACCCTCCTGGCCTCCGCCACCCTCGCCTTCGCCGCCGAGGCGACCACCCCGGCCGCGAAGGTCGAGCTCTTCAACGGCAAGGACACCGTCGGCTGGGTCGCCTTCCCCGAGGCCGCGGCCAAGGACACGTGGTCCGTCAAGGACGGCCTACTCGCCTGCACCGGCAAGCCCAACGGTTTCCTACGCACCGAGAAGGCCTACAAGCAGTACCGCTTCACCGTCGAGTGGCGCTTCACCAAGCCTGGCAACACCGGCGTGGTCGTGCACATGACCCCGCCCGACGCCGTCTGGCCCAAGAGCATCGAATGCCAAGGCATGCACAAGAACCAGGGCGACTTCTATTTCTGGAACGGCGCCACGCTCGCCGGCGGCACCGAGCTCAAGGATAAGAAGACCGGCAAGACGCGCGGCTACCGGCTCGGCAAGCAGGCCGACGCCGAGAAGCCGGCCGGCGAATGGAACACCTTCACCACGGTCTGCGACGGCACCACGGTAACGATCCTCGTCAACGGCAAGGAAGTGAACAAGGCCACGGGCGCGAACCTCTCCGAGGGCTTCATCGGTCTCCAGGTCGAAGGTGGCGCCTTCGAGGTGAAGCGTTGCA
>CAIRWP010000338.1 GCA_903882335.1 uncultured Opitutia bacterium
CGGCTTCGGGAGGTGGGTCCAGCGCTGGCGCAGTTCGAGGCGCTTCTCGACGTCGCGGACGGAGGTGAAGTATTCGTCGAGCTTGGCCTTGTCCTCCTGGTTGACCTGGCCGGACAGGCGCTTCGCTTCCTCGCGCACGGAGTCGAGAATCGAGGCCTGCACGCGATTGTCCTGCTCGCGGCGCTTGCGCCGCTCCGCGGAGTCGCTGACGAAGAGCTTGTCGAAGAGTTCGGCCGGGTTGGTGATCGGCGGGACGCGCACCCCGGCCTTGGTCCAGGCGAGCTGGCAGCCGCCGTGGATGCCGCCTTCGGAACCGACGGTGAGCGACGGGAAGCGGGTCTGGTGGCCGATCTCCTCGGCGAGGAACTGGTCGAGCGAGACGTTGCCGTCCGGTCGGTTCTGCGCCTCGGAATTGAGCACGCCGGAGAGGAAGGAGTGCACCGCGAAGTGGCCGCCTTTGATCCCGTGGTCGAGTCCGCGGAAGACGGTCAGCCGTTCGCGCTGCTCCCAAACCGGCTCCAGCAAGGTCGTCTTTTCGTAATCGCGGCCGGCGGTCTTCGGGAAGAGCTGCTTCGTCTGGTAGCCGAGGAGGTTGCCGATCGCGACGAAGCGACGGGCGCCGATGCCGGCTCCCTTGGACGTCTGGACGGTGGGGTTGCCGCTGAGGGCCTTCGCACTGAGCGAGCATAACCCAGGGAGGGCCAGGGTGGCTCCCAAGGAGCGCAAGATGAAGCGGCGGCGATGCATGCGAGGGGACGCGGGGGGGCAGATATATTGCGGGGACGGAACTCCGTGTTGCGAGCCTTTCCTTGGTCAAGGGCGGGCGGTCCGGAGGGGGTGAGACGGCGGTGAGCGAGGGGGCCGGAGCTTTTCGACAGGTCACCGGGGTCCGGGTTCCCTGGGAGAAGGCGCCCCTCTCCCTCAGACCAGCAGGGGCTTGAGGACTTTGGCCGGGTTGACCCCGGTGAGGCGGACGTCGAGTCCTTGGGACTTCACGCTGAGTTTCTCGTGGTTCAGGCCCATCTGGTGGAGCAGCGTGGCGTGGATGTCGCGGACGTGGACGGGGTCCTTGACCGCGCCGAAGCCGAATTCGTCGGTCTCGCCGTAAGTCATGCCTGGCCGGAAGCCGCCGCCAGCGAACCACATCGTGAAGGCGTCGATGTGGTGATTGCGGCCGGTGAACTCGCGGACCTCGCCCATCGGCGTACGGCCGAACTCGCCGCCCCAGACGACGATGGTGTCGTCGAGGAGGCCGCGGGACTTGAGGTCGCGCACGAGCGCGGCGCAGGCCTGGTCGATGTCCTTGGCCTTCATGGGCAGATGCTTCTGCAGGTTCTCGGTGACGCCGCCGTGGTGGTCCCAGTTGGTATCGTAGAGCTGGATGAAGCGTACGCCGCGTTCGACGAGGCGGCGGGCGAGCAGGCAGTTGCGCGCGAAGCTGGCCTCGGCCGGATCCTTGATGCCGTAGAGGTCGAGAGTGGCCTTGCTCTCGCCTTTCAGGTCCATGACCGCGGGGGCGCTCGTCTGCATGCGGTAGGCCATCTCGTAGGCGTTGAGGCGGGCCGAGATCTCGTCGTCGCCGGTCTTCGCCAGGCGGGCGGCGTTGAGTTCGCGCACCGCGTCGATAACCTTGCGCTGGTCGGCCGCGGCCACGCCCTGCGGGTTCGTCAGGTTGAGGATCGGTTCGCCTTGGGCGCGCAGGGGTACGCCTTGGTAGGTGCTCGGCAACATGCCACTGCCCCAGAGCGAGGCGCCGCCGCGGGGCCCGCGGGGGCCGCTCTGCAGCACCACGAAGCCGGGGAGGTCGGCGCATTCGCTGCCGAGGCCGTAAGTCATCCACGCGCCCATGCTCGGCCGTCCAAACAGGCCGCTGCCGGTGTTCATGAAAAGCTTTGCCGGGGCGTGGTTGAAGAGGTCGGTCTTGCAGGTCTTGACGAAGCAGAGTTCGTCGGCGATCGCGGCCGTGTACGGGAGCATGTCGCTCACCCAGGCGCCGCTTCGGCCGTGCTGCTTGAATTTCTTGTCGTGGCCGAGCAGGTTGACGCGGTGGCTCGAGCCCATGAAGGCGAACCGCTTGCCTTCGATGAAACTGGCGGGGATGGGCTGGCCGTTGAGTTCGTTGAGCTTGGGCTTGTGGTCGAAGAATTCCAGCTGGCTCGGGCCGCCGGCCATGAAGAGGTAGATGATGCTCTTGGCCTTCGGCCGATGGTGCGGCGTCTTCGGGGCGAGCGGGTCCGTCGCGGACGCAGGTTTATCCTGGGCGAGCAGCGAGGACAGGGCGATCGTGCCGAGGCCGACGCCGCAGTCGCGGAAGAAGTGGCGGCGGGTGCGCCCGCGCAGGCGGAGAAGGTCAGTCACGGGTGATGGTCTCGTCGAGGTTGAGGAGCGCCCGGGCGGCCGAGAGCCGGTCGAGCTTACCGAGCACGGCGAGTTCGGCGGGTTCCGGGGCCCGGGAGGTGCAGCGGCGGAAGGCGGCCGGCAGGCCTTCCTTCGCGATCACGCCGGCCATCGCCTGGGCCGCCTCGAAGAAGGCGGGGTCGTTGAGGAGCGTCAGGGCTTGCAGCGGGGTGTTGCTGCGGTTGCGGCGGGTGCACGTGGAGAGTCCGTCCGGGGCGTCGAAGACCGCGAAGGCCGGCGGCGGGGTCACGCGGAACGTGAAGGTGTACAGGCCGCGGCGGGTGCGGTCGGGGCCTTGGCTGGTGTTCCAGGCGCGCTTCACCTGGCCGAGGGACATCACCCCGTCGGGGATGGGTGGGAAGACGGGCGGGCCGCCGACTTTTCGGGTAAGCAGGCCGCTGGCGACGAGGGCGGAGTCGCGCACAAGCTCGGCGTCGAGGCGCAGGCGGGTCTGCCGGGCAAGCAGGCGGTTGTCGGGGTCCTTGTCCGCCAGGTCGGCGCGGTTCGCGGAATCCCGTCGGTAGGCGCGCGTGAGCACGATCGACCGATGCAGGGACTTCAGGCTCCAGCCACGTTCGACGAATTCCACCGCGAGCCAATCGAGGAGCTCGGGGTGGGAGGGCGGGGTGCCTTGCGAGCCGAAATCGTTCTCGGTCTCGACGAGGCCGCGGCCGAAGTAGGCTTGCCAGACGCGGTTGGCGATGACGCGGGCGGTGAGCGGGTTCTCCTTCGCGACGATCCAGCGGGCGAGGTCGAGGCGATTGACCGGCCCCGGGTCGGGTTTGAAAGCGTGGAGGGTCGCGAGGACTCCCGGCGCGACTTCCTCGGCCGGACGCGTGAAGTCGCCGGCGGTGAGCAGGTGCGTCTTGCGGGGCTTGGCGAGTTCCTTGAGCACGAGCGTCGTCGGCGCGGCTTCGCGCCGGTCGGCGGTCTCCTTGATGCGCCGCTGCAGGGCCATGAACTCCTGGTCCGCGGCGCCGGGGCCTGCGGCGAAGAGGAGGGCGCGCTCCGTCACGCTACGTTTCGCGGCGGGCTTGCGCAGGGCGGCCTTGGCCGGCCCGGAGAGTTTGGCGGTCGTCTCCTTGCTCAGGCCGGCCTCCCACTGCCGCGCCTCCGCGGCCCGCTGATCGAGCCAGGTGGCGAGGGCCCTCTCGGCCTCCTGGGCCGCGGCGGCGAGCCTGGCTTCGTCGCGGGTCGGGTCGGACACCTTCATCGTCGGCTCCTCCTGGTTGTTGAAGAAAGCGAACATCCGGTAGAATTCCTTCTGCGTGATCGGGTCGAACTTATGGTCGTGGCACTGGGCGCAGCCGACGGTCAGGCCGAGCCACACCGTGCCGGTGGTCCCGACCCGGTCGAAGACGCTGTCGACGCGGAACTGCTCGACGTCGATGCCGCCTTCCTGGTTGAGGGGCGTGTTGCGGTGGAAGCCGGTGGCGATGCGTTGGGCTTCGCCGCCGTCGGGCAGGAGGTCGCCCGCGAGCTGCTCCACGGTGAAGCGGTCGAAGGGTAGGTCGGCGTTGAGCGCGCCCACGACCCAATCCCGGTATTTCCAGATGCTGCGCGGGGCATCGACCGAGTAGCCGTTGCTGTCGGCGTAGCGGGCCTGGTCCAGCCACCAGCGGCCCCAACGCTCGCCGTAGCCGGGCGACGCCAGCAGGCGGTCGACCTCGGCGGCGTAGGCGCCCTGCGGATCCTTGGCGCGGGCCAGCAGGAAGGTGTCGAGCTCGGCCGGCGTGGGCGGCAATCCGGTCAGGTCTAGCGAAAGCCGACGCAGCAGTTTTTCCGGCGAAGCCTCGCCGGAGGCCTGCAGGCCGGCCTCCTTGAGCCCTTGGTCGATGAGGGCGTCGATGGCGGCCGGACCTTGCGCCGCGAGCGCCGGGCGTCGCGGGGCGGTGAAGGCCCAGTGCGGCTCGTAAGGCGCGCCTTGTTCGATCCAGCGGCGAAGCGTCTCTTTCTGCTTGGTCGTCAGCTTGGGCTTATGCGCCTCGGGCGGCGGCATGACTTCCTCCGGGTCGGCGGATAGCAGACGCTTCCAGAGTTCGGATTTCGCGGGGTCGCCCGGGATGATCGCGCGGACGCCATCGTTGTCGGCCAGGGCTCCCTCGCGCGTATCGAGGCGGAGGTCGGCCTTGCGGTGCTTGGCGTCGAACCCATGGCATGAGAAGCACTGCTCCGCCAAGATCGGGCGGATCTCCCGGTTGAAAGAGACCTGGCTTTCGGCTGGGGCGGACCAGGCGAGCGCGAGCAAGAGGGCGGGGCGGACCATCCCCTTCAATCAAGTCCTCCTCCGGGCTTTTGCAACCCCTTGGGCGGAGCGCGGCGTAACAAAAAGGCCCGCCAGACGAGCTGGCGGGCCTGCGGGCCGGGATGGTGGACGGCTTACTTCTTGGCGAGGTCGAAGCGGTCGAGCTCCATGACCTTGGTCCACGCGGCGACGAAGTCCTGGACGAACTTCTCCTTGGCGTCGGCGCTCGC
>CAIRWP010000339.1 GCA_903882335.1 uncultured Opitutia bacterium
CCCAGCGCGTGACCGCGTTGGGCTTCGCCACCGCGGCCAGCAGGGCGTCGGGAGCCTCCAGGTAGACGGTCCGGATCTCGAGGTCGCCCCACGGGCCAGGCCGGGCCTTCCAGCTGGCGTCGCCGGAGGCGGCGACGGCGGCGGCGGGAAGCCAGGCCAGGATGCAGGTCAAAATAAGAGCCAACCGTTGTTTCACCACTTTTTAACAGCAGGTCGGGGCAGGAGTTCCCAGAAAATAATTGAGTTATTTTCGGCTGGATTGACTCCCTGGCCACCGACCGACCGTAATGGCGCCATGTCACACGGTCACTTCCACGTCCACGGTCCGGACCAGCATGAACTCGAGCACCAGGCGGCGCACGGCGACAACCTCGCCGTCCGCGTCTCCATCATGACGGCGATCCTCGCCACCTTCGGGGCGGTCTTCAGCTACGTCGGCTCCTCACAGCTGACGACGGCCGCGGACTGCAAGAACGACGCCATCCTCGCGAAGAACGAGGCGATCCAGCTACGCACCCTGGCCGCGAACCAGTGGTCCTACTACCAGTCGAAAAGCACCAAGCAGAACCTCTCCGAACTCGCCGAGGCGCTCACGACCGACGCGGCCGCGAAGGCGCGGTACACCGCCGAGATCGCGCGCTACAAGGCGGAGAAGGCCGAGATCAAGGTCGTCGCCGAAGGCCTCGAGCGCCGGGCCGACGCCTCCGACGCGAAGGTCGACCCGCTGGTGCGCAAGAGCGTGGCGTTGATGCACCCGCACCATGTCCTCGCCCAGGCGATCACGCTGATCCAGATCGGCATCGCCCTCGCCTCGATCTGCGCCCTGACCAAGGTACGGGCCCTCTTCTGGGCCTCGGCCGGCGCCTCGTTCGCGGGGCTCTTGGTAGCCATCTGGGCCTGGATCCCGCACGGCGACCCTCCGGCGGAACCGGCGGCCCCCGCGGGCCACGCCGCCCCTGCCGGCGAGGCCAGCAAGTGAGGCGAACGGGGCGATTCGCATTGTAGTAGGGACGCCTTCCCGACAGGGATAAGCGAACCTTCCTTTTCCCGCCGTGGCCCGCTCTCCCTCCAAGAAAACCCCCGCCGCCCGCGGTCGCTCCGCCAAGTCGGGCGGCCGCGCCGGTAAGACGCGCCCGACCCGCCGCCAGGCCGACGCCGCCTCGACCTCCACCCCCGAAGCCGCCAAGGGGAAACAGGGCCAGCTGATCGGACTGCTGATCGACGCCGACAACGTCTCGCACCAGCACCTGCCGACGCTCCGCCGCTTCATCGGCGAGACCCCCATCGCCTCCGCCCGCGCCTACGGCGACTTCCAGGGACGCCTCAGCGGCTGGCGCGCCGCCGCCCAGGATTGGCCGGAGCTCGCGCTGGTCGACCAGCGCAGCTACACGCCCGGCAAGAATGCCGCGGACATGCGCCTCACCATCGACGCCGTGAAGCTGATGGCCGCCGCCAACCCGCCGACCACCCTGATCTTCGTCACGAACGACAGCGACTTCACGCCGGTCGTCGAGGACGCCAAGCGGCTCGGCGTGCGCATCGTCGTCATGGGCGAGCGCACCCACAAGGCGCTGCGCTCCACCGCGCACCATTACCTCAACCTCTCCGAACTCCGCGAGCGGATGGAGTCCGAGGAACGGGCGAAGTCCGACCCCAAGGCCGCGCTCGCCGTGCTGGCCCAGGCCATCCGTGAACTGACCCCCAAGACGAAGGCCAAGGCCCTCGCGCTGCTCGACCAATTCGAGCAGATGCTGCCGGACGTCCGCTTCGGCGACGCCCGCCCGCCCCGCCCCGCCCCGCCGGCCCGCGAGCCGAAACCGGCCCGGGAACCGCGCGAACCACGCGAACGCCGCGGGCACCGCGAAGAGCGCCCGGCCAAGGGCGCCGAGGGCAGCGGTCAGGATTACCGCGACAACCCGAACCTCTCCGCCGCCCAGCAGGCGCAGGGTAAGGCCGAGGCCGACCAACGTCGCGGCCAGCTCCAACAGCGTCAGGACATCATCGACGCCCTCGTCGACGTCGCCACCGGCCTCGCGCCGGAAGGCGAGTGGATGAAGGTGGAGTTCATCAAGAAGTTCCTGATCCAAGAGCACCCCGGCCTCGAGGCCAACGCCCCGCGCTACGCGAAGTTCTACCGCATGCTCGAGGACACCGGCCGGTTCGACGTGGATCTCCGCGGCTCGACGGTCTTCGCGCGGCTCAAGCCGGACGCGGACCCCGCCGGCCAGCCCGGCGCCTGATCACTTCCCAATCGTCCGGTTGAGGAAATCCAAGGTCGGCTCCGTAAGATCAGGCTGCGCGCGCTTGGTCTCGATCCTCGTCTCGTTGCCATCGGCGGCCCAACGAAGCGCGACGCGCGTCCAGCCCGTCCCCTTCGGGCGCAGGTCGAACGTATGCGGGGCACCATCGACGACGATCAGCTCATGGGCGACCTTAGCCTTGGCCAACGCCGCGGCCATGTCCTTGGACTGCTGGATGTCCACGGTCGTGTCGGCCGTGCCGTGCAGGATGAGCACCGGCGGATCCGCGCGGTCGCACTGGTTTTCCAGCAGGTAGGCGGCCTGTTCGGCGGCGGACGCCCCCGGGACGTCCCCCTTGCCATGCTTGGAGAAGTTCACCACGCCGTACAGATCGATGACCGCGGCCACCTTAGCCGAGACGGTCGCTCCGGGATCGCCACCCGGGCCGGTCTTGTCGTCGGAGAGGCCGACCATGAGCGCGAGGTAACCGCCGGCCGAACCGCCCGCGACGGCGATGCGATCCGGGTTCACGCCGAGTTCCTTCGCGTGCCCGCGCACCCAGCGGACGGCCTCGCGGCAATCGGCGATATTGCGCGGCCAGACGCCTTCCTTGGTCTTGGGGCCCAGGATGTAATTGCAGCTGACGACCACATAGCCGGCCCGCGCCAGGTCGGCGCTGACACTCGCGGAACGATACTCGGCCTTATCCCCACCCGTGAAGCCGCCGCCGTGGATGAAGACCACCGCGGGGCGATCCGATCGGTCCGGACCATTAGGCAGGTAGAGGTCGAGCTTCTCCTTGCGATCGGGCCCGAGGAACGCGAGGTCGCTCAGGCGAAAGACCGGGTTCGGCATCTCCTGCGTGAACACCTTGCCCTTCTGGGCTTCGCGCAGGCGCGGCAGATCGGCCAAGGCCGCTGGCTTATCGGCTTCGGCAAGCTCATAGATGCGCAGTTTGGCTTGATCGGGAGCGGCACAGAGCACCGCGGCGGCGAACAGGAGGAAGCAACGCATGGGGGCGGGGTGGGAACATTCCTACCCCGCCCTCCCGGGCAGTCAACGCGTCAGCCGCGGGCTCAGGCCAACGCGTGGGCGTAACCGTCGACGATGGCCCGCAACGAGGCCTCGACGAGGTTGGCGCTGACGCCGACGGTGCCCCACGAGCGGACGCCGTCGCTGGAGCGCACCACCACGCGGGTCTGCGCGGAGGTGCCATCCTGGCCGGCGAGCACGCGGACCTTGTAGTCGGCGAGGTGGACCTTCTTCAGTTTCGGGAAGGCCTTCACGAGGGCTTCGCGCAAGGCCTGGTCCAGCGCGTGGACAGGGCCTTCGCCTTCCGCCACGGTGAGGGATTCCTTGCCGTCGATGCGCACGCGCACGGTGGCCTCGCACGAAGCGTCCTTGAGGCCGCCCTGCACGGAGATGTGGTACTTCACGACCTCGAACGGCACGACCGAGGCCTTGCCGAGGTGGCGGCGGAGCAGCAACGCCAGCGAGGCGTCGGCGTCCTCGAAGCTCCAGCCCTGATGCTCGAGCTTCTTGAGTTCCTCGAGCGCCACGCGCGTCGAGGGCGCGTCCTTGTCGAGCTCGATGCCGAGCTCGGCGGCCTTGAGCAGGAGGTTGCTGCGGCCGGACTGGTCGCTGACCAGCACGTCGCGCGCGTTGCCGACCGCGGAGGGGTCGACGTGCTCGTAGGCGGCGGAGAACTTGCGGATGGCGTCGACGTGCGTGCCGCCCTTGTGAGCGAACGCGGCGGCGCCGACCCACGGGCGCCGGGGATCGGGGGCCTGGTTCGTGACGCCGTCGATGAAGCGGGAGAGCGCGGTGAGGCGC
>CAIRWP010000340.1 GCA_903882335.1 uncultured Opitutia bacterium
GCGGCCTCGGCGTGCTCGCGCACCTTGCGGAGCATCAGCGCGGACAGGTCGAGCGGGGTGACGCGCCGCCCGAAGACCGGGTGCGAGACGCCCGTGCCGAGGTCGCGCTTGAACTCGAGGAAGACATGCTCGCCATCCTCCGCCATCGCGCGGGCCTCGCGGCCGACCACCACGTGGTTGACGGTCTCGAACGCGACCGCCGTCGGCGTGATGGGCTCGCCCTCCCAGTCGCGCACCAGCTCGGGGGCGCCGTCGGCGCCGATCCGGGCCACGATCGTGGTCGTGGTGCCGAGGTCGATGCCGAGGAGGTGGGCCATCCGTCAGATTTTTATGAGGGCAGGGGCGGGGCGGGGGAAGGCGAAACCCTTTGCGCTTCCCAGCCCGGGCCCGCCGCGTAGAAAGGACCCATGCGCCCCTGGCTACCCCTCCTGCTGCTCGCCGTCCTGCCCCTCGCGGCCGCCGAACCCGCGCCGGCGTCGGCGCTCGCGCCCGTCGTGCAGGCCCTCGAGCTCAAGTGGCCGCGCAACCGCACGGTCCACCTGGTCTGCCACGGCCACAGCGTCCCCGCCGGCTACTTCGTGACCCCGGCCGTGCATGCGAACGAGGCTTACCCCGCCGGGCTGCAGGCCGGCCTGCGTGCCCGCTTCCCGCACGCCGTGCTGAACGTCATCGTCACCGCCATCGGCGGCGAGGCCTCCGACCGTGGGGCCGCCCGTTTCGAGCGCGACGTCCTCGCGCTGCGGCCGGCCGTCGTGACGATCGACTACTCCCTCAACGACCGCCGCCTCGGGCTCGAGAAGGCCAGGGCGAACTGGTCGGCCATGATCGTCGCCGCCAAGGCCGCCGGCATCCAGGTGATCCTGCTCACCCCGACGCCCGACCAGTCGGCCAAGCTCGCCGACCCCAAGGACCCGCTGAACCTCCACGCCGAGCAGGTCCGCGCCCTGGCCAAGGAGCATGGCGTCCTGCTGGTGGACAGCCTCGCGCTCTTCCAGGCCAAGATCGCCGCCGGCACGCCCCTCAAGGACCTGATGTCGCAGGTCAACCACCCCAGCGCCGCCGGGCACGCCCTCGTCACGGCCGCCCTGCTGGACCTCTTCCGGAAGTAATTTGCTGTTTCCTTCCCCGGGCGCTTCCGCAAACCTCGCCTTCCCATGTTCCACCACGTCGTCTTCTTCTACCTGAAAAAGGATATCACCGCCGCCCAGCGCGCGGAGTTCGAGACCAAGCTCCGCGGCCTCCTCGCGATCAAGAGCATCCACAGCGGCTACGTCGGCGTCCCGAGCAAGCACGCCGTCCGCCCGATCATCGACACCGCCTACGACTTCGCCGAGTTCTTCGTCTTCAAGAACCACGCCGACCACGACGCCTACCAGGTCGACCCGATCCACCAGGCCTTCATCGCCGACTGCAAGGCCTACTGGGATTCCGTCAAGATCTACGACTTCGAATAAGCCTTACGGCTTATCGATAAATCAGGCGCCGCTCTCCGGCGCCTTTTTTGTGTCCGGGGAATGCCCCCTATCATTTTTTTCAATCAGCCAAATGCCGGCAGATAGTGCTATTGGGTTGGCTATGTCACGCCCGGGCTTAGATTGGGTATAACATGCCGCGAGTATATATGGGTTTTTCCTCCACCCAGCATGATTCGAGCATAGCCATAGTGAATGA
>CAIRWP010000341.1 GCA_903882335.1 uncultured Opitutia bacterium
GACACCCTCGAGGCCGCCAAGGCGGCCGGCTTCACGCTGGGCAACGACGCCTTGGTCAATGAACCGACCGCCGCGGCGATTTATTACGCCAGCACCTCGCCCACCAAGCTCCGGGGTAAATACCTGATCTACGACTTCGGCGGTGGCACCTTCGATGCGACGATCCTCGAGGTGGACGGGGACGACATCAAGGTCCTGACCAGCATGGGCGTCCAACGCCTCGGCGGCAAGGACCTCGACGAGAAACTAGTCGGCCTGATCGGGCAGAAATACACCAAGCTGACCGGCTCCGCCTTCGACCCGAAGGAGTCCCTGAAGGACATCCAGCTCTGCCGCTGGGACATCGAGCAGCTAAAGCACACCCTCTCCGCGCGGGACAAGGCCTCGGTCGCCCTGCGCTCCAACGACCACGGCATGATGCGGACGGAAGTGACCCGCAATGAGTTCGAGGCCGCGATCTCGACCCTGATCACCCAAGCCGAGTTGGCGGTCGATACCGCCTTGGACAACGCCAAGCTCAAGGCGTCGGACCTCGCGGGGGTTTTCCTGGCCGGCGGCTCGACGCTCGTGCCCGCGGTCGCCCAAAGCGTCGAGCGGCATCTCGGCATCAAACCCATCTCGCGGGACCCTGTCGGTTCGGTCGCGCTCGGCGCCTGCCTCTACGCCGCCATCCGCAACAAGGCGAAACTCTCCGGGGCCCAGACCGTGGCCGTCGGCTCCAAGAAGGTGCAGGACGTCACCCCGCACTTCTTCGGCACCACCTACCGCGAGCGCCAGTCGGGCAAGGTGATGGTCGAGACCATCATCCCCAAGGATCGCCCCCTGCCCTGCACCGAAACCAAGAGCTTCTCGCGCGGACGGCATCAGGGACAGTCCATCGTCGTCAGCGTCACCCAAGCGGCGGAAGAACAGAGCGACCCGGATTTCGTGCAGATCATCTGGGAAGGCGAGCTCCAGGGCTTGCCGCTGGTCACCGAGGACACCGAGATCAAGGTGACGTATTCCTACGACACCAACGGCATCATGCAGTGCAAGGTCATCGACGTCCTTTCCGGGCTCTCCTTGGACGCCCAGATCGACAAGGCGAAGGGGACCGAGGCGGATAAGCCCAAGGCCAAGGGCGTGAACATCAAGGACTACACCTTGGACTAAATCGTTCGATGGAAATCTTTTGGATCATCGTCGGGGTGATCGTCGTCGTCGCCCTGCTCAACGGCAACTCCGACCAGTCGGGTAAGTCCGCCCAAGGGGGGTCGGGCTCGGTCCCCGACCCTTCCCCGCGGGGGAGTTCTCCGCGGCGGTCCCCTCCGCCCAGCGCCACCATGGGGAATTTCGAGATCCGGGCCTCGGAGAACAAGAACTGGCGTGGCAAAGGCTTGCACGTGCTGGTGTTCGAGGGCCGTGGCCTGATGCCGGTCAACCGGACGATGGAGATCGAGTTCGTGACCTGGATGCAGGACATCACCGACGACCGCCAGGGCGAGCCTGTCTTCTGCTCGATCGATGACTTCCAGCATCACGAGCACCCGGGCTTCCAGTGCGTGCGCGGCGGCGGTACGCTCGCGCCGGACCAAGGTTTCCGCGACTGGGTCGAGGTCGGCATCGCCCCGGCCGAGTCCTTGTCCTTCCCCGCCTCCGGCACCCGGTCCCTCCGGATCAATTGCTACATCACCGAGAAGACCGCCCCCACCGCGCGGAGGAGCCTCGTCAGCAACACCTGCAGCCTGTATTTCAACAACACCGAGACCGGCTACAAGGAATGGCAGGGGAAGCGGGTGGAAGCCCTGAAACTCTCCCTGCGGCTCGGCGTGGCCACCGCCTTCGCGGACGATGACTTCGAGGACTCCGAGGGGAAAGCCATCAAGAGCTGGCTCAAAACTCGGATCGACCGGCTGCCCGACGACGAGCAGGCGGAGGCGAAGACCGAACTCAACGATGCCCTGGTCCAGGCTTTCGCCGACGCGCACGCGGGTCGGCTCTCGGTCGACTCGGCGGCGGCAAGCCTCAGGCAGTCCCCCATCAAACAGGCCAGTTATGATGCCTTGGAACTCTGCACTCTCGTCATGGCGGCCGACGGCGTCATCCACCCCGAGGAACTTCGCATCATCAACCGGGTCGGTCAGCTCCTGGGCATCGACAACGACGCGATCCGCTCCCTCCGGGATAAGCATGCGCCCGCGGCACAGCCGATGGCCGCGAGCGACGGCGTGGTGAGCGACGAGATGTTGCTCGGCATCGAAGCCGGCCTCACGCCGGAGCAACTGCGCAAGAAGCTCCGCGAGCTCTTCGGCCGCTACAACGCCATGCTGCAGATCGAGAAGGACCGGGATAAGCGCGCGCGCTACCAGGCGATGCTCGACGCCATCGCCCGGCTCACCAGCCGGAGCCGCTGAACATGTCCGACCCTTCCGCCACCCTGACCGACTGCCGGCGGCGCCTCGCGCCCTGCCTGTTCCGCATCCCCGAACCCGAGCTCAGCCGGCAGCTCAGCGCGGAGGCCACCCTGCGCGACGGCAGCCTCTCCTCTCACATGCTGCGGGTGACGGCGCAACTCGTACCCTCCGTCGAGAACTCGGTGCTCCAAGCCTGCCAGAACCTCGGCTTCCCCCGCGACATCCTCGACGTCTACGTCAAGCCCAACCACGACATCGGCGCCTTCAGCGGTCGGGATGGCAGCCGCGCGGTGGTGCTGATCAACTCCCTCATGGTCGAGATCTCGGACCAGGACGAACTAGCTTACGTCATCGGGCATGAGCTGGGACACTTCCTAGTGCCGGAGGCCAACCTGACGGACCCGCGCCGTTCCATCGAGGGCTGCATGCTCTCGCGCAACTCCGAGTTCACCATGGATCGCATCGGCCTCATCGCTTGCCGTAAAGTGGACAAGGCCGTCTCCGCGAAGCTGAAACTCTTGAGCGGGCTGACCAGCCAACACCTCCGGATGGACGCGAACGCGCTGGTGGCGCAATGGCGCGAAGTGGCCCAATCCCCCGATTTCGGGAAGTCGCACCTCCACGCGACCCACCCGCCGCCCGGCTTCCGGGCCAAAGCCCTCATCCAGTTCTTCGGCTCGGACGCCTACGCCGCCGCGACCGGTCTGACCGGCGGCGAACCGATCGCACAGGTCAACGAGGCCATCGGAGCGGAACTCGACCGTCTCATCGACGACCAGGCCCGCCTGCTCATCGCCGATAAATTGAACAAGCTCTCCGGCTGGCTCTGCGCCTTCGTCGCCAGCCGCGGCATCAAACTGCGCCTGGCCGACCTGCGGCACGGCCTCTGCAAAGCCCCCAGCGACATCGTGGAGAAGTGCCTGACCATCGTGCTGCAGGACACCCCGGAGGCGAGTCGTGGCAAGGTGGGCAACGACAAGCTGATCGCCGCGCTCCAGGATGCCTGTCAGCTTGCGCCCGGGCATACCCGGATGTACCTGCAGTCCGTCGCCAACGCGAGCGCCGAACTCGGCCCGCTGCTCCAGCAACTCGACGGCATGACCCGACAGCAAGGGATTGTCGTCCTGCCGCCGCCCGCCGGCTGAGTCCGGCGCGGACCTCCGGCTCAGGCTGGCCGCCAAACGGCCAGATCGGCAAAAAGCGGTTGATGCGCGGCGTCGAGGCACGCCCCCTTGAACCAGACTTGCCTGGGGGCGGAAGGCGCGAACCCCCCGAACCAAGCCAAGGCCATGGGCACCAGGCGTCGCTCGTAGTCCCACAATGAGGCGCCGCGAGTTCCCTGCTCCCCCGCCCAAGCGACGAAAGCGGCAAGTTCCGCCTCGAAAAAACGCAGCAACGGACCGTCGAGGCCCATCCCGCCGCGGAAGCCGACTTCATAGGAGTACAAGTAAGCGCCACCGAGATGCCGACCGAAGTCGGCAAAGTCCGTGTTGTCCTGCCTGAAGCCCGAGGGAAAACGATACTGATCGGGACGAGCCAGCAGCATGGACTCGCGGACGATGACGAGGTAATACCAGGAAAGCATCGCGTGAACGCGGGCCGCTTCATCGGCGCCAGGAGACGTCAGCCGCCGCATCCGCGCGGCTTCCGCGAACCAGAGGTATCCGCCCGTCATGACCCGAAGACCGCCTTGCACCCCTTACCGAGGGCGCCTAGCACCACCATGAACACGATGAATCCCAGGCAGCCGGCGGCATAATTCCCCCAGCCACCGGCTCTCTCGGCCTTGGCGTTGATCACGGCCAGGATGAACAAGCCGAACAGCACCATGCAGACGATTTCACCGGGGTTTTCCATGGTGGGACGATTCTCCCTTCCCGGACGCCTCGGTCAAACCGATTTCCGGACCGATGTTACTTAAAATAGTTTATAACACGTCTTGAAAGAAGACTTCATTATTGCGGCGCGGGTCCGAAGCACGGACACTTGCCCCACCCCGCCCCATGCGCGATTACAACGAATTCTACTTGTTCCTCGGCGTACATCCCAGCGCCGATCAGACCGAGATAGCCCGGGCCTATCAGGCGACGATCGGTGACGCCCGCCGCCAGGGGGGCTTCCTACTGCACATGGTCGAATCAGCCTACCGCTGCCTTTCCCAGCCAACCAGCCGTGCCCAATATGATACCGGTACCTACCCTCGGGATGTACGGATCGCCGTCCTCCGCGAGTCCAACGAACGCGAGGGACGTACCGCTGAATTCGACGCCTTCCCTCGCTTGCGCAAGATCCACTTCTACCAGGCGATCTTTGACGACGAGGATGTCACCGTACAGTTCGAGCTGCTGCCCAACGGCAAGTGGAGGAACACCAAGACCGGGGAAATCGTCGATCAAATCTGAGACCTGCCCTCAAACCAATGAGCCATCAACCTTTTGATTATGAGCAAGCTAGCATGGAGAGCTTGCGGGCCAGGGCGGCCCTTCTTGATGTTGAGGCGATGAACAGCTTGGGGTGGCGCTACGGGCAGGGCGAAGGGGTCCAGGTCGACCGGGCCGAGGCAAACCGCTGGTACGCGCAATCTGCGGCATTGGGCAACGCCGAAGGACTCTACAACTACGGTGTTCGACATGTGAATGGCGACCTCGGGAGAATCGATCCCGTCGAGGCTTGCCGGCTCTGGCATCAGGCCGCGGCGAAAAACCATGCGTGTGCGATGGGCAATCTTTGTATCTCATTCATGCATGGCAACGGCGTGCCCCAGGATTATGCGCAAGCCAGGGCCTGGGCGCTCCGTTCGGCCAATACGGACGAGCCCAGGGCGATGGCCCTCATGGGCAACTTCTACCACCAGGGCCTGGGCACGCCCGTGGATAAGATCGAAGCGATGGCTTGGTACATGCTTTCCATCGACCGGACGCCTGATGCGGCCCCGGCCATGCGGGTCCTGATGCGGGAAATCGGCCCGGCTGGGCTGGCCCGAGCCCAAGCCCGGGCCAGCGAACTCCGGAAAGACATCCGTCCGTCGACCCACCACGACTGACCCCGCGCTTGGACCACTTCAACCGTATCGATGACACCGGGGTTGAGGCCAATGCCGCGGCCGGCGACCCTGTAGCCCAAACTCGCCTCGGCGTGCTCTACGCACGCGGACAGGGTCGGCCGCGCGATTTCCAGGAGGCCCTCCGGTGGTGGAAGCTCGCGGCAGCTCAAGGCCACGCGGACGCCATGTGCAACCTCGGCAACCTGCACGACATGGAGGATCACTACCCGCAAGACCACGCCGAGGCCGCCCGCTGGTATCGTCTGGCGGCCGAACGCGGCCATCGCAAGGCGCAGTTCAACCTCGGTATCAAGCTCGAGCATGCGCAGGGAGTGCCTCGCGACATGACCGAGGCCGCCCGCTGGTTCCGGGCCGCGGCCGACCAAGGGGATCAGCAGGCCCAATTCAACTTCGGGCTTCAATGTGTCCAAGGCAATGGCGTCCCCCGGGATAGCACCCTCGCAGCCCGCTACTTTAAGATGGGAGCCGAGGCCGGCGAACGGGCCTGCCAGAACAGTTTGGCCGTCCTCCATGCCACCGGCGACGGCGTGCCCTTGGACAAGACCCGGGCGTATGCGCTCTGGACCGCGGCGCTCCGCAAAGGCGATGGGCAAGCTTCACGCAACCGAGACCACCTGCGCCAAACCATGAGCTCCGACGAAGTGCGACGTGCCGAGGAGTTGGCTGCCATTTTCAAATAATTTCCAGCGACTCACCATGCCTCACGACCCAATCAGCCTGTCGGAATGCCCGAACCTACCTGCGGCCTTCTCCAGCAATTCTCATGCAGGCAGAGATCGCGGGCGCCTTCTTGCAAGCGACGAATTCTACCTGGTCTTCGAATATCGCCCCCTTCCTCTCGAGGAATTCATGACCGGCCAGAAAGTCGGCCCCTATCCGACCGAATACCTGTACGGACTCTCTGTTTTCTACCGCAATTCTCGCAACCCGCACGCGAGGAGAAAGCTGCCGATCCTCGCCATATGCCTGGCTTATAACGACCTTATATGCCCAAAAAAGCCTCAAGGCTTGTGGGCCAGCCTGAGCGGCGCCCCCGAGGAGCCCGGCAGGGTTTTTCCGGTCGTTTTCTCCTCACTCGGCCAGATGAATATTTTCAGCGTGGTCAACGACTTCACGGATGAAACCGCCAAGGAATACCTTGTCGGCCGTGCATGCGATCACCTCAGCATTCCTAGGAATTGTTTCCGGGACGTTGGTCCGCTGAGTCTGGGATCCGACTGCCCTGCAATCGCGTAAGTGGCCTGCTCGTCGGGCGGGAAGTAAGTCGCCACCATCCTCTTCCGGGCCTCCTGGCGCCACGCAGGCACCCGCATGGACGCCAGCAGCACCGGGTCCAGCTTCACCGTACGCGCCACCTAGCCCCACGTGCGCATAGACCCCATCCGAGGCCAAGTGAAGAAAAGGAAGGTTTAGATCGATCCCGTTACCCCGGCGCCGCACGCAAATCGGCGAATACGCCCGGAAGCGTAGGTTCAGTTCCGCGTCCTTATGGACCAGACCCTCTGATCCCACCAACCCCGCCTCGACCAGGTCGAGGATCGCCAGCACCAGCAGCGGCTTGTTCGGCGCCCGACCCTTCCGGTCCTTCGCGACCTTAAGACTCAGCAGTCGGCGTAGGACTTGATCAGTCATGGATAGAGGGGGAGTTAGTCCAACTTACCCATCTGAATCACC
>CAIRWP010000342.1 GCA_903882335.1 uncultured Opitutia bacterium
CGGAGGCGGCGGCGGGGTCGGCGCGGCGACCGTGCCGGGACCACCCGCAGGCTTGACCGCGGTCGCACCCTGGTCGACGCCCTAGGGCGGCGGAGGGGGCGGAGGTGTAGAGGCTGTGCCGGGGCCGCCCGCAGGCTTCACCGCCGTGGCTTCCTGCCCGACCCCTTGCGGAGGCGGCGGCGGGGTCGGCGCGGCGACCGTGCCCGGACCTGTCGCCGGCTTCACCGCGGTCGCGGACTGCTCCACACCCTCGGCTTTTTCGGGCGACACGGGACGCGCGGTGCGCGGGTCGATGTTCTTCACCTTGGCCGCGCCTTCCTGGCGGACACCCTTGACGCCCTCGACCGCGGATGGCGGGGCGTCGGCGGCGATCACGGCGGCGGCGAGGAATAATCCGAGCGGGAGGCGGGGGGTCTTCATCGGGGTCTTAAGGGGTGCGGCTGCCGAGGCTCTTGGCGAACTCCGCCTCGACGCGACGCTCATAGGCGGCCAGCGCGGCGGGGTCCTGGTGCTCGGCGAGGTAACGGAAAATCTGGCGCGTACGCTCGGCGTAGGGCCGCCATTCCTCCTCGGTGGCGCCGCTGGTCTTGAGCAGGGAGGTCGCGTAGAAGAAGGCCTTGCCGAGGTTCTCGCGGATCGCGCGCGTCGTGCGGTGGTCGTCGCCATGCGCGGCGGCCGACTCCTGCAGGAGGGTCGTCAGGTCGGTGATGGCCCCGGCGACATCGAGCATCTCGAGCTTCGCCCGCGCCTTCTCGTGGCGGACCTGGTGACGCACCAGCGGACGCTCGTCGGCGGGCAGGTCGGCGAGCAGGAGGTCGTACTGGTCGACGATCTTGATCCAGTCCGGCTCCTTGGCCGCGGCGAGCACGCGGATACCCTCCAGCCGATGGCGGGCTTTCTCCCGGGCGAACTGGTCCGCCCCGTGGTTGAAATGATAATACACCACCCCGACCGGGAAGAGTAGCCACAGCAGCAGGAACCACTTCCTCATCGGGCGTCGCCCCCCTCCCCGCGGGTCGGCGCGAAGACGCGCCAATCGGTGCCGGCGAGCTCCAGCGCCACGGGCAGCAGGGCCGCGAGTGCGGCGCCCACGGCCATGGCGAGCAAGGCCCACTCTTCGAGGGTCAGCCCGGGGTGCGGCGGCGGCGTGACCACCACCAGGTCGCCCAGCTTGGGCGTCGGCAGGTGCTTCTCGTTGATGTCGAGGTATTCGCCGCGCAGGGCGGCGGCGAGACTGCGGAGCACGTCTGGATCCTGGCGGGACTGGTGGCCGTCGATGAAGGTGCCCTTGCGCGGATTACCCAGACCGAGCACCAGCACCTGCGAGACCGAGGCGGGGCGCGGCGGGATGGGTTGCAGCGGCGTGGTGTCGCCGTCCGTGAAGATCACCAGGCGGACGGAGCGCGCGGGCAAGGGGTCGACGAGCTTGACGGCGGCGGTGATGGCGGTGCCGAGGTCGGTCGTGCCAGCCTTCATCACGTAGGAGATGGGCAGGCCGTCGAAGACGTTGCGGACGAGGGCGGGGTCGCGGGCGTCCATGACCACCGGCTTGGCGTC
>CAIRWP010000343.1 GCA_903882335.1 uncultured Opitutia bacterium
CTTCGGGGCAAGCTGCTTATTGTTCAGCGAGACCTCCTTGCGCGGTACCGATTTCGGCTGCGGAGCCGGACGCAGATTCTGATCGGCGCGGATGGGCTCAAGCGTCGTCGGCACCTGCCCGGTGACAGGCGAAGCCGAGGACAAAATCAGCGTGGAGGCCGCGACGAAAAAGGGTCGTCGGACCATGGAGAAAACCGAACATGACATAGCGTCCGAATACTCCTTTCATAACCTCCAAAACAGAAGACCGCTTGTGGCCTGTGATATTGGTCAGAAGTGATGGTGTTTGCGGCTTGGGGCAGGGGTACGATTAATCGTGACCTCCTCCATCGGAGGGCCCGGCGTAGCCACGCCCCGACCAGGACACCTAGGTCAGCACGCGGTGCTGACCCTACCCAAGTCAGCACCGCAGCATCCTATCAGGTTTCCGGCCTCCCTTTGAGCTTTGCCTCTCCCGACCGCCAACCGCTTACCGCCAACCGCTCCCGACTACCTTTTGCTCGGCGCCGGGCCGGTCGAAGCCCCGGCCTGCCAGGTGCCAGCGAAGACCGCGTCAAATATCGCCAAATCCAAGACGTCGGACCGAATCCACAGATCGGCCTGCTTTACCACGCATTCGGGTAACGACAGGCAACAGGCGATCGGGGGTGAAAACTGGGACGAGAGCATCGTGCCGATGAGCGAGACGACCGACACGTCGCGCGGAAACTCGAGGTCGCGCCGACCGAAATAGGCGATGGCCGGCATGAAATCCGTCCACTGCGGAAAGAGCACCGCCGTGGCTCCCTTGGCAAGTCCCGCATCCAGAAGCGCCCCCATGTTCCCGGTCGTAAGTTCCAGCGAACTGAAGCGGACGTCGATGATGACGCCCTGCTCTTTCGCCACGCGCGCGATGCCGGCGACCGAGTTGGGCAGTTTAACCTTACGACCGAGGAAAGGAATGAAGAAGCGTCGATGACCCAATGAAACCAGGTGTTTGACGGCGACATCGACCAAGGCGCCATACTGGATCCCCAGACGGGTGATCCGGTTGGAGCGAAGGTTGCCATACATCGAAGCGATCTTCACCCGATGACGGGAAACCCCGGCGAAGAGGTTCGCGTCGGGCGCCATCAGGATGCAATGGGAGGGCTTTGATTTCACCACTTCGGCGTGAGCGGCCTTACGCAGCGCTGTTCCCTGCAGCCGGCTGAGGTCGACGAACCTGAAACCATCACCCTTCAGCTTAAGATGTTCTCCCAGTTGCAGGAGTCCGAGAGAAATCGGAGTATCGAAGCCGGAAAGCGGCCTGGTCGACAGCACCAGAATCTCAAGGTGCCCGGATTTTGGCCGGGACCCGGCCACGCCCGGAGCGACCTCAAGACGGCGCTTCCCACCTCGGCTGACCAAGACCCGACGCTCGGCCAGGAGCGCGATGGCCTTTTGGACCGTCGGCAGGCTGACCTTATGCTTCTGGGCTAGGTCCCTGCCCGACGGAAGCAGCCCTTTCCACCCTTCCTGACGAATTTGGGTCTCGATGCCATCCGCAAGGTGCTCAAAGACGGCTTTTTTCTCGAATTTCGAGGCGTTCATCTCGATTTATAAGCAATATTATTCCCGTTAAATCTGATAAATCCATCCGTATTGTGGGCTTTCAGTTTGGTCAGATTTGATGCTAATCGCACGAGGTGATAGCGGTGAGCAGTTGGCGGTTGGGAACACCCGAGATGGCTGCGTCGAGGGCTGCATCGGCAGGAAGCAATGGGTAGGGATGCGATGAGATCGCAGCTTGTCTCTCTGCCGCGCCCAACCGCTAACCGCCCACCGCTGAAACCTTGCTTGGGTAGGGGCAGCACCGCGTGCTGCCCTCGCCGCCGCTCGTCCGCTCTGCGGCGGCCCTAGGACGTGACGGGTCCCGTCCAGCAGCAGTAAGCCGACGGTCGAGCGCTCAGAGTTCCTCGATGCCGGCCCGGAGCTCGGCGGCCTTTCGGCGGATCGCGGCCTGCTCGGCGGGGGGCATCTGGGCGGCCTGGCGGACGGCCATCCCGACGCGCGGGTTATTCAAGAAGCGGTCTTGGTGACGGAGCCAGAAGTCCCAGTAGAGGGCGTTGAGGGGACAGGCGAGCGGGCCGGTGCGGTCCTTGGGGTCGTAAGGGCAGCCGCCACAGTAGTTCGACATCTTCGAGACGTAGCTGGCGGCGCAGCAGTACGGCTTGCTGGCGAGGAAACCGCCGTCGGCGTGCTGGCTCATGCCGATGACGTTGGGTAGCTCGACCCACTGGAAGGCGTCGATGTAGACGCCGAGGTACCACTTCTCGACCTCGGCGGGGTCGATCCCCGCGGTGAGGCAGAACGAGCCAATCACCATGAGGCGCTGGATGTGGTGCGCGTAGGCGGTGTCGAGCGACTGGCCGACGGCGTGCCGGAGGCAGTTCATCTTGACGGCGCCGGTCCAGAACCAGGCGGGCAGGGACAGGGTGTGGCCGAGCCCGTTGGCGGCGGCATAACCGGGCATCTTGGCCCAGTAGACGCCGCGGATGTACTCGCGCCAGCCGATGATCTGGCGGACGAACCCTTCGGTCGCGGCGAGGGGATAGCGGGCGGGATCGCGGCGGTGGGCCTCGGCGGCGGCGTCCGCCACCTCGCGGGGGGCGAGGAGCTTGACGTTGAGGGCGAAGGAAAGCCGCGAGTGGAAGAGGCGGTCCGACGAGGTGTGCATGGCGTCCTCGTAATCGCCGAAGTCCGGCAGACCGCGCTCGATGAAGGCGGCGAGCTGCGCCAAGGCTTCGGCCCGGTCGCGCGGCCACGGGAACGCCTCCGCGCTCGGCGAGCCCATCGTGCGCACGCCCGCGGCCGCGATCTCGGCCCAGAGGGCGCGGTGATCGTGGCGCACGTCCCACGGCTTCGGCGGCGGGGGTGTGCCCTTCCAGGGCTTGCGGTTCTCCTTATCGTAATTCCACTCGCCGCCCAGCGGGGAGCCGTCGGGCTCGAGCAGGAGCTTCGTGCGGACGCGCATGCGGCGGTAGTAGGACTCCATCAACCAGCGCTTGGCGTCCTTCTGGAAGTGGGCCGCGACGCCGCCCCGGCCATCGAGGAAGTGCTCGGAGGCGACCATCCCGCCGGGCAAAGCTGTGTCCGCGGCGAAGGCGCGCAGGGCCTCATCCAGCCGCCATTCATCCGGCTCCTGGTACTCGAAACGCTTCGCCCCCACCTCGGCGAAGACCGTGCGGAGGTTCGCGGCGAAGGCCTGGCGGTTATCTGCATCGCCGATCCGGAAATACCGGACCCGGTGCCCGGCCGCGCCCAACTGGTCGGCCAGCCGACGCATCCCGGCGAAGATCGCGATGACCTTCTGGGCGTGGTGCACCACGTAATCCGTCTCCGACCGCACCTCCATCAGCACATAGACCACCGCGGGGTCGACCCGGCGAAACCAGGAATGCTCCGGGTTCAATTGGTCGCCAAGGATGAGCCGGACGGTGGCCATGCCCCACCAAGCCCGCGCCCTGCGGAAAGGCAAATGGGGGAAAGCGATAACACGAAGCCAAGTTGAAGCGTTGATTGGTTGGCCGGTTGGCCGGACAACCAGCACCAGAAAGGTTGTTTCGGAGACCCATTGGACGGAGAGAGGTAATCGGGGCGAGGTCAGTATTGGCACAGGTAAGGCTGGCCGCTCCCGGTCGGCCGCGTGCTGCCGCCGCTTTCTTCCCCTTCGGCCAACTGGCCAACGGATCAACCGATCCACCCGGTTTTCCAGCTCCCCTCCCCTTGCCTTTTTCCTCCGCTTGGCTAACCTCCGACCTTTCCACCCCATGGGCGAGTCCGACCGCACATCCCATCAGGCCGAATTTCAGGAACGTCTCCAGACGGGTGACCGCCATCGCGAGGCCAACGAGATGGAGCATGCGCGGGCGGAATACCTGCAGGCGTTGGCCTACGCCGAGACGCACCTGGGCGAGGAGAGCCCGGAGGTCGACCGTGCCTGCCTAGCCCTCGCGAGCCTGCATTCGGCCCTGGACGAGCCGGCCGAGGAACTCGCGGCGCTCGAGCGACGCGTCCAGATCCGCCGCCGCAAGGGGGACGTGACCGAGATCGTCGACGCTCTCCAGGACGTGGCCCAGTGCCTGAGCGACCAAGCCAAACCGGACGAGGCGCGCGCGGCCTACGTCGAGGCAATCGCGCTGTGCGACGAGTCGGCGGAGGGCCATCGCGCGATCCTGCGCTCGACCTTGCTGTACTTCGGCAACTTCCTGCTGCGCGGCGACCTCCCGGCGGAGGCGTTGCCGCGCTTCGAGCAAGGCCTGCGGCTCTGCCGACAGGAGCAGCCCTTCCCCGCCTTCGGCGCGGCCCGCCTGCTCTTGCATCGCGGCGAGGCGCTACTGGCACTCCGGCGTGAAGACGAGGCGGTCCCGTTGCTCGAGCAGGCGTTGCCGCTGCTCTGCCACCGTTCCCAGCGCCCCTCCACTGCGGTCGGCAAGCTGTCCTACTACCTCGCGAACCATTACCAGCGGCTGGGCCGGTTCACCGAGGCGGATCGCGCGTACGCGACGGCGACCTTGCAGACGGCGACCGGCGAGAAGCCGAATTTCCACAACCTGGCTTACATCCTGCAGGCCTGGGGAGCCAACGACCTCAAGCAGCAGCGGACCGACCGCGCCGTGCGGCACCTGCGCCGGGGCATCAAGGCGGCCCTCCGCGCGCACGCGCCGCATGACGCCGACGTGCTGTCGATCCAGCAGGACCTGGTGAATCTCTACATCCCGGCGAAACGCTACGCCGAGGCCGAGACGGTCCTCACCGAGATGGTGGCTTCGTGCCAACATCCCGACTTCTCCGATGGCGCCGCTCGCGAGCGTTTCCACAACAACCTCGGCTTTGTCCAAGTCCACCTGGAGGAGTTCCCGAAGGCGGAACTGAACCTGCGCCGCGCCCTCGCGGAGCCGACCAAGGACGAGAATTGCTTCGTGATCAAGAACCTCGGTCTGATGTACCAGAAGATGGGCTACATCGCCGAGGCTATCCGGGAGTATGAACGGGCGTTGCCGCTCTTCGAGAAGCACCACGGGGCCGACCACCCGGTCGCGGCCTTCATCCGCGAGGCCCTCGCCGAGCTGCGCCAAGCCTGAACCGCACCATGACGACCCTCGCCGAGATCGCCGCCTTGCTCGACGCCGCCCAGCTGAACTACGGGCGCACGGACGGACGTATCCGCACCGGCTTCGGGACCGACGTCTACGAGGACGCGGACGGCGATGGCTGCCTGCACCTGGTGATCGGGCTGCAGGAGGACGGCGAGCTGCTGCGGATCCTCGCGCCGATGGCCTACCGGCTCCCGCCCAAGGCCGGCGCCCGCCGCCTGGCCGCGGTCCAGCGCACGCTCAACCAGATCAACTGGGAGAGCCGCGTAGTCCAGTACGAGATGGACACGGAAGACGGCGAGATCCGCCTGGCCATCGACTTCCCGATCGAGGACGGCAAGCTCACCGAACTGCAGCTCACGCGTATGCTCCGACTCATGCCGAATGTGGCCGACCAGTGCCACGTCGGCCTGCGCCTGGCGCTCGACGAGAGTATCGCGTTGCCGACCGAGGCTGCGCTCCGCCGCGAACTGGAGAAATTTGTGAAGGCGCTCCCCGAGGGGGATAGCAACCCTCCGCCGAACGACGCAACTTGAGGGGCGGGCCGGGGTTTCATCGATAACCCCCACCGTCATGAGCCGCCCGACCGTCCTGCTTCTCCTCGCCGCCTCCCTCCTCGCCACCGACGCGTTCGGCCAGAGCCCGTTCGAGACCAAGCCGAAGCCGGCCGACAAGCCCGCGCCGGCTGATTCCGCCGCCCCCGGGACGGTGTCATCCTCGGAAAATCCTGAACTCAAGGCCCAGCTCGAGAAACTCCGCGCGATGTCGCGCGAGGAGCGCCAAGCGTGGCTGAAAGAACACCCGGAAGCGGCCGAGAGGATCAAGCAGGCCATGGCCGGCGCCGAAGGTCGCGGCCGCAAGCCCGGTGAAGCCAGCTCCCCGAGCGTCAGCCGGGATCGCTTCGCCGAGTTCGCCAAGGCCCATCCCGAACTCAAGGAGGCCATCGAGAAGCTCAAGGCGATGACGCCCGAGGAGCGACAGGCCTGGCTGAAGGAACACCCCGAAGCGGCCGAGAAGATCGAAAAGGCCAAAGGCAACCTGCGTGAGCGCGCCCAGAACCTCACCCCGGAGCAGCAGGAGCAGCTCAAGGCCCGGATGAAGGAACGGTTCGAGAAGCTTTCGCCCGAGGAACGCGCGGAGCTGCTGAAGAAGCGCCCCGAACTCAAGGAGAAGCTCGGCGAAGCGGCCAAGTAAGCCGCAGGCCGCGTCCCTCCGCGCTCACTTGCCCGGCGGACGTTCGAAGGCCTGGTAACTGTCCGCAAGCTTCGCCAACGCGAAGTAGGCGTCGCGGTAGAGGCTAGCCTCATAGTCGCCGATCATCGGACCTGCGACCGTGCCATCGATGTCCGCCCGGATCGCCTGGGCGGCGAACGTCACCTGTGCGCGGCCATAAGCCAGGCGGGTCGCCGAGAGCTCGACGAAACTCCGGCGAACCTCGTCCGGCAGATGCTTCTTCGCCAACACCGCTTTCACGCAGCGGTCGATCTCCAGCCGCCACAGGTAAGAGGCTTCCGCGGCCACGGCCATGAGATCCTGGGTGCTCACCGGCTCGAGCGACTTGAGGTAACCGTCGATGGGGTGGATCGGGGCGCCCTGCTTGTTCACCCCGGACCACAGGGTCAGGTGCGTGCGGGTCTCCGGGTCGTAGATTGTCGCCCCGCGACCGGCCTCGTAGCACAGCAGGAGCTCCTTGCCCGCCGGCCAGGCGTCGACCTTCTTCCAGCCGAAGGCCGTCAGATCGAGGCTCAGCACCCGTCCATCCACGAGGCGGGAGGCGTTGACGTCATGATAACTCTTCCACTTCACCGACTCCGCCTGCAGGACGCCTTCCAAGGGCTGCGCCTGACGCTGCGCACGTAGCTTGACCACGGCCGCACGCCAGCCTTCCCCTTCGCCGGGCTTCACGGCCCACTCCACCGACGGCTCGGCGGCGACCTTCGGCCCGGGGGTCTCCGCGGCCCCGACGCACGCGCCGGCGAACAACAGGCCCATCAACAGCGGGGAATTCATGGAGGACCAACCTAACCCGCTCCACCGCCGATTTCCACACCTGTTTAAGGCGAACGGGGTTCGCGAGCGGTTAGCGGTTAGGCCGATGTGGCTTCAGGTAGGGCTGACCGTCCCGGTCGGCCGCGTCTCTAGGTAGGGCTGACCGTCCCGGTCGGCCGCCGGCATGGGGTCTGGCTTCAGCATGCGAAGCATGATGGTGCCTGACCCCGTTGCCGGCATATCGCGAAGCGAAGCCAGACCCCGCGTTTCGGCCGCGGACCAGCAGGGACGCTGGTCCCTACCGAGGCGAACGGGGTTCGCGAGCGGTTGGGGGTTGGCGGTTAGCGGTTAGGCCGATGTGGCTTCAGGTAGGGCTGACCGTCCCGGTCGGCCGCCGTTTCGGCCGCGGACCAGCAGGGACGCTGGTCCCTACCTTAGAGGCAATCACATCACCCCTTGCCAGCTTGCCCACGTGCCCCCTGCAGCCCCTTGCCCACGTGTCACCGTGCCCACGTGCCCCCTGCTGCCCCCCATCGACTCAGCACTCTGTACTCGATCCAGCACTCGACTCAGCACTCCGTCCCCCATCACTTCCAACTCAACCCATCACCCAAGCGATTCAGGTTCTCGAAGCCATTCTGGGTCACGATGACCATGTCCTCGATGCGGACGCCACCCAGGTCGCGCCGGTACAAGCCGGGCTCGACGGTGAGCGCTTCCCCGGCGAGCAGAGGCGGGCCCTTGAGGTCGAGCAGCGGGGGTTCGTGCACGTCGATGCCGATACCGTGGCCGGTGCCGTGCGTGATCGCGCAGTAGGAGAGCGGGGCATCGGCCTTGGGCAGACCCCAGCCGTAGCCGGCGTCGAGCATGGCCTGGACGGTCGCGCGGTGCACGGCCTCGCCGGTGGCGCCGACCTTGATGACGCCTTCAGCGGCGGCCTTCGCGGCGCGCACGGCGGCGTGCATGCGCTTCACCTCGTCGGGGATGTCGCCGTGGACCACGGTGCGGGTGCAATCGCCGTTATAGCGGGTGCGCCCGTCGCGCGGGAAGATGTCGACGATGACGGGCTGGCCGGTGCGCAGTTCGCCGTAACCGTAGAAATGGCAGTCGGCCGCGCCGGGTCCGCCGGCGATGATCGACTTGGGATTGGTGAACCCCTGGTCGAGGAGCCAGCGGTCGACGAGCGTACGCACGCGTTCCGAGGTCAGGGGCGAGCCTTCGTGCAGCAGGACGCCGTCGGCCCGGGCGGTGGCCCGCGCGATGGTCTCGCAGGCGAGCAGAATGGCGCCTTCGGTGACGCGCTGGGCCTCGCGCAGGTGGACGATTTCCTCGGGGCTCTTCTGGCGACGTTCGTTCACCCAGCGATCCGGCTCGCAGGCGACGTCGATACCGACCTGGCGGATCTGGTCCACCACGAGCAGCGGGAGGGAACGGTCGCCGACCACGTGGGTGACGCCGGCGCGGCGGAGGCATTCGGCGGCGGCCTGCGCGTTGGCGGTCTCGCGATCGCCGGAGAGCCCGCCGGCCGGGGCGAAGTCCGCCGGGCAGGCGACGCGGTCGACGCGCGCGAACTGGCGGGCGCGGTCCATCTCGATGTCGCGCAGGATCAGCACGGACTCGAAGCCGCCGTCCTTGGGCAACTCGACCAGGACGACCTGGTCGCCGACGGAGAAGCCGATGCGCCAGTAGATGATGCTCTGGGTGGCGGGGATGCCGGCGGCGACGTAGGCGCGGCAAGGGGCGGAAGCGGTGGTCATGAGGTGAAGGCGGTGGGTCGGGGCTCGGCGGGGAGGTGCGCTCGGAGGTAGTCGGTGAGGGTCGCGTAGAGGTGGCGCTTGGTGTTGGCGCCTTCGTCGATCGAGTGCGAACGGTTAGGGTACGAGACCTGCGCGAAGGGCTTGTGGAGCCGCACGAGCTCGTTCACGAGGACCTCGCAGTTCTGGTAGTGGCAGTTGTCGTCGCCGGTGCCGTAGACGAGCAGGAGCTTGCCTTGGAGGCCGGCCGCGTGGGTCACCGGGGAGCCGTCGGTGAAGCCGGCGACGTTGTCGTCCGGCAGGCCCATGTAGCGTTCCTGGTAGATGGTGTCGTA
>CAIRWP010000344.1 GCA_903882335.1 uncultured Opitutia bacterium
CCCTACCTGGAGAGCCGCGGACCAGCGGGACGCTGGTCCCTGCCGAATAAATAGATCTCCTACCCTAACCGCTAACCGCCAACCGCTGATACCTCGGCCTTGCGACTGCGTCGCAAGGCTCAGTGCCCCGCGAGCCAGCGTTCGGCTTCGATCGCGGCGCGGCAGCCCATGCCGGCGGCGGTGATGGCCTGACGGTAAACGTGATCGGCGCAGTCGCCGGCGACGAAGACGCCGGGAACACGCGTGCTGACGGTGTTGGCGCCGGCGACAAAGTAGCCGCCTTCATCGACTTCGAGGGACGGCGTGAAGGCCTGGGAATTGGGGATGTGGCCGATGGCCACGAAGACGCACTTCACCGCGAGGTCGCGGGGGGCGCCGGACTTTTCGAGGACGCGCAGGGTGTGCACCTTCTCGTCGCCGAGGATTTCGGTCGGGGTGACGTTCAGGACGAGCTCGATCTTCTCGTGGGCCTTGACGCGCTGGACCATGATCTCGGAGGCGCGGAAGCTGTCGCGACGGTGGACCAGGTAGACCTTGGAGGCGAAACGGGTGAGGAACAGGGCCTCTTCACAGGCGGAGTCGCCGCCGCCGACGACGGCGACGGGGACGTTGCGGTAGAAGGCACCATCGCAGGTGGCGCAGGTGGTAACGCCGTTGCCGCCGTAGTACTTCTTCTCGCCGGGGATGCCGAGCAGGCGGGGCGAGGCGCCGGTGGCGATGATGACGGCCGTGGCCTCATAGGTGGCTTCGCCGCCCTTGAGCTTCTTGACCGGGCCGGAGAAGTCGACGGAGTCGATGCGATCCCAGGCGAACTTGGCGCCGAAACGCTCGGCCTGGCCCTTCATATTCGTGATCAGCTCGTTGCCGTCGACGCCGTGGACGAAGCCGGGGAAGTTCTCGACCTCGGAGGTCGTGGTCAGCTGGCCGCCGGGCTGGCCGCCCTCGAGGACCAGGGGGCTGAGGCCGGCGCGCGCGGCGTAGATGGCGGCGGTGAGGCCGGCGCAGCCGGTGCCGAGGATGAGGACGTTTTCAGCCATGGGGAGGGCCTCCATCTTGAGGGCTGGACGGTGACGGCAAGGCCGAAAACCCCTTGTGAACAACTGAGTCAAATGGCTTGCCCCGGGGGGGCGGGTGAGGGTTTGCTACCTGTTCGCCCCGGACCCATGTTTCTCAGCATCCTCAAGCTCTTCGCCGGCAGCCACAATCGGAAGTTCCTCCGGCAGTGCGCCCCCCTCGTTAAGCGGATCAACGTCCTCGAGGTCGAGTACCAGACCCTGACGGAGGAGCAGCTGAAGGCCAAGACCGGGGAGCTCAAGGCCCGGGTCGCCCGCGGCGAGAAACTGGATGACTTGCTGCCCGAGGCCTTCGCGGTGGTGAAGAACGCCGCTCGCCGCCTCTGCGGCACCAAAGCCATGGTCTGCGACCACGAGCTCGCCTGGGAGATGGTGCATTTCGACGCCCAGCTGATCGGGGGCATCGCCCTCCACAGGAACAAGATCGCCGAGATGGCCACCGGCGAGGGCAAGACCCTGGTCGCCACCCTACCCCTCTACCTCAACGCCCTGACCGGCCGTAACTGCCAGCTGGTCACGGTGAACGACTACCTCGCCCGCCGCGACTCCGAGTGGATGGGCCACCTCTACGGCTACCTCGGCCTGACCGTGGGCTGCATCCAGAACCAGATGCCGCCGGACGAGCGCGTCGAAGCCTATAAGCGAGACATCACCTACGGGACCGCCTCCGAGTTCGGCTTCGACTACCTGCGCGACAACGGGATGGCCCTCAGCGTGGCCGAGCAGGTCCAGCGCGAGCACTACTACTGCATCGTCGACGAGATCGACTCCATCCTCATCGACGAGGCCCGCACGCCGCTGATCATCTCGGGGCCGGCGACCGAGGAACGCGAGCCGGCCTTCCCCCGCCTGCGCGAGGCCGTCCAAGGTCTGGTCGACCACCAGACGCGCCTGGTCACCCGCATCGTCAACGAGGCCTCCGCCGAGCTCGGCGCCGTGGCCGAGGGCAAGGACCCGACCACCGACTCGCTCGACAAGCTCTGGCTCGCCGCCCACGGCATGCCGCGTAACCGCGTCTTCCTCCGCCTCATGGAGAACGGCCGCTGGCGCAAACTGCTCGAGAAGCACGAGGGCGTCCTGGCCTCCGAGGTCGAGAAGGACCGCCGCTACCACCTCAAGGAGCGCCTCTACTTCGCCGTCAGCGAGCGCAACCACGAGTCCGACCTCACGCAGCTGGGTCGCGACACCCTGCGCCCGGGCCAGCCGGACGCGTTCGTGCTGCCCGACCTCCCCACGCGCTTCGTCGAGCTCGACAAGGACGAGTCCCTGACCCCCGAGCGGCGCGCCGAACTCCGGGCCGAATCCGAGGACGCCTACGCCCGCGTCTCTGAGGACATCCACGCGATCGGCCAGCTGCTCAAGGCCTACGCGCTCTATGAGCGCGACCGCCACTACGTCGTCGTCGAGAATAAGGTGAAGATCGTCGATGAGAACACCGGCCGTATCATGGAAGGCCGCCGCTGGAACGACGGTCTGCACCAGGCCGTGGAGACCAAGGAGAACGTGCCGCTCGAGAAGGAGAACAAGACCTACGCGACCATCACGATCCAGAACTACTTCCGCATGTACGAGAAGCTGGCGGGCATGACCGGCACGGCCGAGACCGAGGCCTCCGAGTTCAACGATATCTACCGCCTCTCCGTCGTGGCCATCCCGACGCACCGCGCGTGCATCCGCGTCGACGACAACGACATCGTCTTCAAGACGCGCCGCGAGAAGTATGCCTTCGCCATTAAGGAGGTCGCCGACGCGCACCAGCGCGGGCAGCCCGTCCTCGTCGGCACCGCCTCGGTCGAGGCGTCCGAGACGCTCAGCCGCATGCTTGGGATGGCCAAGGTGCCGCACAAGGTACTCAACGCCAAGCACCACGAGCAGGAGGCCGAGATCGTCTCCCTCGCGGGCCAGCGCGGCGCGGTGACCATCGCGACGAACATGGCCGGCCGCGGCACCGACATCCGGCTCGGCGAGGGCGTGCGTGAGCTCGGCGGCCTCTACGTGCTCGGCACCGAGCGCCACGAATCCCGCCGCGTCGACCGCCAGCTGCGCGGCCGCTGCTCCCGCCAGGGCGACCCGGGCCGCTCCCGCTTCCTCATCGCGCTGGAGGACGACCTGATGCGCCTGTTCTCCAACGCGGGCATCATCTCCTCCCTCCTCGAGAAGTCCTTCAAGGAAGGCGAACCGCTGGAGCACCCGCTCCTCAACCGCTCGATCGGCACCGCCCAGAAACGTGTCGAGGGCCAGAACTACTCGATGCGCAAGCGCCTGCTGCAGTACGACGACGTGCTGAACCGCCAGCGCCAGATCGTCTACGCGCTGCGCAACCGCACCCTGGCCGCCGAGGATTCCCGCGAGGCCGTCCGCGACGTGCTCGCCGAGGAGATCGAGGAACGGCTCGCCCAGGCCTACCCGGAAGGCGCGACCGCCCCGACCGCCCAGGGCGTCAACGCCTTCACGAGCTGGTACGCCGGCTGCTTCCACCTGCGCCTCGAGGCCGCCGACCTGCAGGGTCGCACGCTGTCCCAGGCCGCCGAGTTCGCGCTGCGGAAGGTCATGGACCTGCACGCCAGCCGCGAGGCCCATGAGCCGGCCGAGGTCATCACCTACATCGAACGCCACGTCCTGCTCCAAGCCATCGACCGCAACTGGCAAAACCACCTGACCGACATGGACGAGCTGCGCCGCGCGGTGAACCTCCGCAGTTACGCCCAGAAGGACCCGCTCAACGAGTACAAGACGGAGGCCTACCGGGCTTTCGCCGACCTCATGGGCCAGCTCCGTGAGGACGTCTGCCGCAAGCTCTTCCGCCTCGCGTCCTCGATGGAGGCGCTCGAGGCCCTCATGCGCCGCGCCCAAGGCCAGGCCATGGCCATCGGCCCGGCCGAACCCGGCGCCCCCGTCGCAACGACCGCCGCCCCGGCCGCCCCGGCGCCGGCCCCCATCAAGCATGCGCCCTTCCGGCGCGAGCTCCCGAAGATCGGCCGCAACGCCGTCGTCCGCATCACCAAAGGTCCGGAAACGCAGGAGCTGAAGTGGAAGAAAGCCGAGCCGCTGGTCCGCGACGAGGGCTGGGAAGTCGCCCAGGTCATCTCGGAATGACCGCGGCGGACGCGAGCCCGGCGCCGGCGGGCGGGCGCGCGACCTGGCTCGGGCTGGGACTGAGCGCGGTCCTCCTGCTTTGCTCGTTCCCGCCCCTGGGGCACCCGTTCGTCGCGTTCTTCGCGCTGATCCCCGCCGCGCTCGCCGCCGCGGAGGCGCCGGACTTCCGCCTTTGGCGCCGTGCCGCCTTCGTCACGAGCTGGGCGCTGTGGGTCGCGCTGCTCGTGTGGCTGCGCCACGTGTACCCGCCGCTCGGCTGGCTCGGACTCGTCGGGCTGACCGCCTATTGCGCGCTGTACCCTTGGCTGTGGTGCCTTGGCCTGCGCTGGATCCTGCCGGCCGTCGGCGAGGCCGGCCTGCCGGCGCGGCTGCTCGCGATGCTCGGACTCGCGGGCGCGTGGGGCTTGCTCGAATGGGCCCGGACCACCTTCCTCACGGGCTTCGGCTGGTTGCCGCTCGCCGCGAGCCAACAAGGCAACCCGGTGATGCTGACGCTGTGCGCGTGGGTCGGGCCGACGGGCTTGTCGATGGGGCTGGTGCTCATCAATCTCGGCCTGGCCAGCTGGATCATCCGCCTGCGACGTTTCCGGCGGGCCGACGCCGCGCTGACGCCGCTCGGACCGATGGATTGGACGAAGCGCCTGACGCCCGAGCTTTACCTGGGCCTCGGGGTGATCGCCGCGGGTTTCGCCCTGACGTTGACCGAGGCCGCGCGCCGCGCGCCCGGCACGACGGTACGCATCGCCGCGGTCCGCACGCATTTCGACCCGACGGAGAAGTGGCACCTGGACAAGTTCAAGCAGCATGCGACGACGCTGACGGAGGCCGCGCGCGCGACCTTGGCGGACAAGCCGGATGTGATCCTGTGGCCGGAGGCGGCCTTGCCGGCGTTGCTCGATGACCCGCTTTATCAGGCGATGCTCCGGCAGGTCGCGCCGGGGACCCCGTTGCTGATCGGGGCCGTCGAACGACGGGCCGGCGGTTACGCGAACAGCGTGGCCGTGGTGACCGCCGAAGGCGCGCAGAAGCCGACCTATGCGAAACGCCACCTGGTGCCGTTTGGCGAGTATGTGCCCGGCGCGGACTGGTTGCCGCTGCGCAAAGTCGTGCCGATCGCGGAGGACTGCGTCGCCGGCCAGGCCCCCACCCTGCTGCCCCTGACCACCCGCGGCGGCTTCACCTTCCTGGCCGGGCCGCTGGTCTGTTACGAGGACGTGTTCCCGGCGCTCGCCCGCGAGCATGCGCTGGCCGGGGCCGACCTCCTAGCGGTGGTGACGAACGATGGCTGGTACGGGCACGAGGCCGCCGATGCCCAGCACACGGCACATTCGGTCCTGCTCGCGGTCGCCACCGGCCTACCGGTCGCCCGTTCGGGCAACGATGGCTGGAGCGGGGTCATCACACCCCGCGGGCTGATGCTGCCGACCGGCGACGGGTATCCGGCCGTCCAGCTGGCCGAGATCCGCTCCCCGCGCGGCGCGCCGACCTTCTGGGTCCGCCACGGGGACTGGGTCGTCGGGCTAGGCGGGCTCGCGTTCGCCGCGACCTACGTCTGGCGCCGCCGCCGGACCGGGCGATAAATCGGCAGAGACCGCTCGACCTCCCCTGGTTTCAGGCCAAGGTGGACTCATCCCCGACCGGACTATGAGAACCCTGCTCGCCTGCCTCATCGCCCTGATGGCCGCGGCCCTGCCGGCCCAGGAGGTCAAGAAACCGAAGTCGGAGTTTCCGGCCGAAGGTCTCGCCACGTTCCGCCTGCGCGTCCGCTCCATCCCGACGATCCAGGTGAAGATCAACGGCGCGACCCTCACGCTCGGCGTGGACACGGGTTGCCAAGGCACCGGCGTGCTGACGCCGCGCGGCGCGGCCAAGTGCGACGTCACTGAGGCTTTCACGGTGCCGTCGATGGGCAACTCCGGCCGGAGCGAGAACACTTTCGGCTACGTCGAGAAGCTCGAGGCGGGCGGCGCGGTCTGGCGGGATTTCCACATCAGCATCATGCCGCTCGACGGCATGGAGCTCGACGGCCTGATCGGCGCGGATATCCTCTTCGAGAAACCGTTCTACATGGACCTGGCCAACAAGGTCATGACCTTGGGGAAGACGCCGGATACCTCCTCGGCGCACGAGATCCCCTGCTACAGCCGCGGCGGCCACTGCGGCGTGAACATCGAGGTCGAGGGCCAGAAGGTGCCGATGATCGTCGATTCGGGCGCCTCCAAGTCGTACATGAGCTCGCTGAAGTTCAAAGGGAAGACGACCTTCAAGGGCTACGTCCCGGTGGCCACCGTACGCGGCGTGTCGCTCACCCGCGTGGAGACCTGCCAGATCAAATCGCTCCGCATCGGCGGCGTGCCCCTGACCGGCGTGGAATTCAACCGCGACCAGGAGCACAACCTGCTGGGCGACGACTTCCTGCGGGCGCACCCGATCGCCATCGACATGGCCTCCCGGCGCCTGTGGCTCTTCGAATCGCAGACCGCGGCCAAGGCCCGGGTCGAGCCGACCGAGGCGCCCAAGGCGGCCGTCAAGCCGGCCCCGGCCGTCGAGCCGGCGAAATAACCGCCGACCGGCTCAGCGCCGGCGACGCGGGCTGCCCGACGAACCCTTGGCGGGCGGGCCGCCTTCCTCTTCACCCTCGGCCGCTTCGGCGGGGGCTTCCTCCTCGTCGTCCCAGCGGAGGTTCTTCTCCATGTCCTTGTCGACGTCCTCGACCTCGGGGAGGTCGGGCAGGTCGTCGGCGGCGCTGACGGCGCGGGACGGCTTGTCGTCGTCGTCGTCCTCGCCCGGGACCTCGTGGCCCTGCGGGACGAACTCCAGGATATCGGTGATCTCCTCGAACGGGTGGATGTCGCGGCCTTCGATCAGGGCCTGATTGCGCAGCTCGGAAAGCTGTTCATCCACGTCCTCGACGGTCAGCTTCTGCTCGAGCTTGATGGTGTCGTTGATGAGCTTCACACGCAGGCGCATGATGTGCTCGAGGAAGTCGGCGTAGGCGCCCTTGTCGCCGTCCTTGATGTTGGGGAGGGCGAAGAGAGGCTCCTCGGAGTCGAGGATATGCTCGGCGACGCGGGCAAGGCGGACGGTGTTGTCCTTGTCGATGTCCTGGACCTGGAAGGGGACGAAGGCCGCCTCGAGGATCTCATTGGACAGGCCGTACTCGCGGAGGGGGTCCAGCATATCGAGGATCCAGGGAAACTGGAACGGATCCAGGATGCCCAGGCCATCCGGCTCGTAGTGCCTGGGGTCGGAGTTCTCCTTCACCCACCAACTACCCTCCTTGTCCTTGAAGCGGATGGTGCACCAGAGAAGTTTGGAAGTCGTCACGGCCATGGAAGACGGATTTGCCCAAGTCCCGCAGGGAGTCAAGAGGGGTCGGCGCCCTAGGGTTCTCCGCTTCCCTTCCGCCCGTTCCTCCCTTAACTGCCCACCATGTCTTTCCTCTACGAAAAAGTCGTCTCCCGGGGTCTTTATGCGATGGACCCGGAAAAGGCTCACCTGTTCGGCCTACGCGGGATGGGGCTGCTCGGGGCCCTCGCCCCGCTCCGCGCCCTGATGGAACGGCGGCTAACCCCGCGCGGGGGCAAGCCCATCGAGGCCTTCGGCCTGAAGTTCCCCAACCATGTCGGTCTCGCCGCCGGGTTCGACAAGGACGGGCTGGGGTGGAGGGGCGCGGCGGCGCTGGGCTTCGGCCACGTCGAGATCGGCACCGTCACCCCCAAGCCCCAACCGGGCAACGAACGTCCCCGCGTCTTCCGCTACCCGGCCCTGAAGGCGGTGGTGAACTCCTACGGCTTCCCCAACGCCGGCGTCGAGGCGTTGCACGCGCGCCTGTCGAGCCAGCCCGGTCGCGGCCGCCGCGCCTGCCCGCTCGGTATCAACCTCGGCAAGAACAAGGAAACCCCGAACGAGCGCGCCCATGAGGACTACCTGCTCGGCTTCCAGCGCCTCGCCCCCCTGGCCGACTACGTCGTCGTGAACATCAGCAGCCCGAACACGACGGGCCTGCGCGCCCTGCAGGACCGCGGCCCGCTCGTGACGCTCCTCACCACCCTCGCCCGCGAGAACCGCGGCGTCACCGGCGGCCCCGTGCCGCTGCTCCTCAAGGTCGCGCCCGACCTCAACCCCCACCAGCTGGTCGACATCGTCAGCGTCGTCGGCGAATGTGGCTTCGCGGGCATCATCGCCACCAACACGACCATCACGCGCCCGCCCGGCACCGAGGCGTGCGCGACCAAGGGCGGGCTCAGCGGCGCGCCGCTGCTCGAACGCGCGCTCAAGGTCGTGCGTTTCCTGGTCAAGGAATCCGGCGGGCGGATCCCGGTGGTAGGTTGCGGCGGGATCACCTGCGCGGCCGACGCGGGGCGCTTCATGGACGAAGGCGCCTGCCTCGTGCAGGTCTACTCCGGGCTGGTCTTCCGCGGACCGGCCCTCGCCCGCGAGATCGCCGAGGGCCTCGCCTGGCGCCAGCGCGACTGGGCCTGAACCGATGACCGGCCCCCTGCTCCTCGTCGCCGCGGCGCTCGCGGCCCTGACGCCCAACGCCCGCAAGGGCGACCCGTTCGCCGCCGACACGTGGCGGGCCGCGCCGGCCGCGTTCGAAGGTAAGCCGGTGAAGACGGCCGTCCTCGGCCTCGAGGAACCCGGCCTCGTGGCGAGCGACGCCCCGGTGGCGGCGGTGCGTATCCTGTCCGGCAACGAGAAAGACGAGGCCGGCGGGGCCATCATCGTCCTGCTACCGCCGGCGAAGTTCCAGGCGTTCGTCGCGAACTTCTCCGCCCGCCAGCTCGGCTCCAACCGCAGCGGCTTCGGCGCGCTCTCCAAGGCCAAGGTCGTCGCCGGCACCTTCGTCACGGTGAAGGGCGAAGGCGCCCTGCTCTACGAACTCAACGCCCAGGCCGCGAAGGAACTCGCCAAGCCCTCCGAACTGCTGGCGGCGCAGCTCCAGACCGCCGACCCGACCCGGCCCGGCTGGACGCGCAAGGAATTCAACCTCGCCAAGCTCGGCGCCCTCGGGGCGCCCGAGACGACGCGCGAGTGGGAACGCCTGCAGGCGCTACTGCTGGCGAAGGCCGGCAAGGATAAGTCGCAGCGGCGCAAGGCGTCCGAACTGATCGCCGCGGCCAAGGCCGGCGAACCGACGCGGATCGACGACGAGGCCGCGAAGGTCGAGTGGATCGTCGTCTGGCGCTGAGGCGGGCTTACTTCGCCGGCGCGGCGGGCGCGGGCGCCTTGGCCGTCACGGGGATGTGCACCTCGGAGTGCTTGAAAATTCCGGGGACGAAAGGGCTGTTCCAATAGACCGCGTAGGGCTCGCCCGGCGAGGTGAGATCAGGGCGGGTGGCCAGCCACGCCTTGAGCTTGGCGAGCGCCTCGTCGAAGTTCTCGCGCGAGTAGGAGCCGCGCACGCCGATCGAGGCGACGAGGCGGGCCGGCGTCTCCGCGAGCTTCACCTGCGGGGTCGCCTGCAGGTCGGTGCGCTTGGCCGAGCCGGCGTCCATGTAGAAGACCATGACGCCGGGCTGGAGGCGCGCCTCCACCGGGGCCGTCATCGGGATCTGGTTGCCGTCGATGTACCGGAACAGCTTCATGAAAAGCCCGTTGCCGGACTCGAAGTAGCCCTTCGGAGATTCGGCCACCATCAGGCGGGCGGCCGGCAAGGACTTGGTCTCGATCGAGCCCATCGGGGTCCGCGGGTAGGCTTCCTCGGTGCCGCGGAGGAAGGAGGGGACGAAGGTGGCCATGGCGAGGAGGAGATGGGGCAATCTCATTGTCCGCCCAAGGTACGCCCCCGCCGGTCGAAAGCAAACCTGCGGTTAACATCGCCCACCCTTGCCAGCAGGGGCGAAAGGGCTTTCCTAAGCCCCACATGAGTCAGCCCGCCGACAAACCGTCCTTCCTATCCCGCCTGGGGCACAACTTCCTCACGGGCCTCTTCCTGATGCTGCCGCTCGGGCTGACGCTCTACGTCGTCTCGATCCTGGTCGACCTCCTCGGCAAGCCGGCAAAGCAGCTCGCGGTGCTCGTCATCAACTGGTTCTTCGAGAACACCAAGCAGCCGCTGCCGAACCTCAACGAAGGCCTCATGGGGCTGGGGCTGACCGTGGCCTCGGCCATCGTGATGCTGCTCGTGCTGACCGTGATCGGCTACCTTTCCAAGCGGCTCTTCGGCAAGATGATGCACCACGTCTTCGCCAAGATGCTGGAGAAGACCCCGGGCCTGGGGGCGCTGTACAACTCCATCCGCCAGATGGTCGACGCCCTGAGCGGACGCAACAAGGACACCTTCCGGCGCGTGGTGCTGGTGCAGTACCCCCGCAAGGACTGCTGGAGCATCGCCTTCGTCACCCACGAGCAGCCGACCGCCTTCTCCGAGGCCATCGGCCGCCCCGTGGTCAACGTCTTCATCCCCGCCGCGCCGGCTCCGACCTCGGGTTTCATCCTCCAGGTGCCGCCGGACGAGATCCGCGAGACCAAGCTCAAGGTCTCCGAGGCACTCGCTTTGCTGATGAGTTTCGGGGCCGTCATCCCGAAGGGCGAAGACCAGGCCTGAGGCGGATGTCCTCGGCCCCGTTGCGTTGCCTGGTGCTCGGACGCGACCCGTCGGGGGAATCGCATTCGTTGCTCACGCTGCTCGAGCCGACGGAAGGCCTCGTGCGTTGCCTGATCCGGGCCCGGCCGGGCAAGACCGCCACGACGCCGGACCTCTTCGACGACGGCGAAATCACGCTGGAGCGGGCCAAGGACGGCGGCACGCGCTTCGCGCGCGACTACCGCCTGCTCCACCGCCGCCTAGGCATCGCGCGGGACCACCGCACGCTCGAGCGCGCCTGCCGGTTCGCCGCGATGCTCCGCAAGAACCCGCCCCCGCCTGAATCCGCCCCCGTGTGCGCGCGCATCGCCGCCGAGACCTTCGAGGCGATGGCCACGCGCCCGCGGGCCGACGCCGCCTACTTCAAGGGCCTCTGGCTGATGCTCAAGGATGGCGGCTGGCCGGTACAGGAAGACTGGCTGCCGGGACTCGGCGCCCGGCGCGAGGCCGCCGGCGCGGTGCTACTCCAGCCGCTCGACGCCCAGACGACCGAGGAGGAAGTCGTCGCGCGCCTGGCCGCCGACCTCGAGCGCTGGGCCGCGGGCGAGGCCCACTTCGTCCTGCCCTGATGCGTTTCGACATCAAGTCGCGGCGCATCGAACTGAGCGCGCAGGAGTTCGCCACATTCCGACCAGGCCCCGGGGCCGGGAGCGGCGGCGCCCCCTGGCGCGCGGAGGCCGGGCGGCAATGGCACGAGACGCTCCGCCGGCAGGCGGAGGCCGAGCAGGATGGCTGGACCTTCGAACGCGCGGCGAACTGCGAGGTGCAGGCGCTGGGCTGGACGTTGGTCGTGACGGGCCGGGCGGACCAATGGCGCGAAGCCGCCGGCGCGGTGCGCATCCGCGAGGTGAAGACCATCAGCCAATCGCTCCCCCGGCGGTCCGACCAGCTGACCCGCCGCTACCCGCACCATTTCCTGCAGCTGACGCTCTACTGCCACGCTGCGCGCCTCGACCCCGCCGTCCGCGCGGTGCAGGGCGAGGTGGTCTTCGTCGACCTGACCAGCGGCGAGCAGCAGGCCGTGCCGTTGCCGGCCACGGCCGAGGCGGACCTCCTGCAACAGGCGGAGACGATCGCGGCACACGCGGAGAACCGGCGCGCCAGCCATGCCCGCCTGCTCTGCCTGCCGGACCGCCTACCTTTCAAGGAGCCGCGCCCGGAGTGGCTGCAGGGCTGCGCCGATCTGGACCAAGCCGGGATGGAATCGACCACGCGGCTGCTCGTCGCGCCCACGGGCTTCGGCAAGACCTCGGCCGCGCTCCGCCACGGCCTCGGCCTGTTGCGCGGCGGCCGCGCCGGGCGGTTGCTCTACCTGACGGGTAAGGGCACGGGCCAGCTGCAGGTCCTGCAGGAGCTCCGCCGCTTGGCGAAACCGTCCGAGCTGCGCGCCCTGGTGCTACGCCCGCGGGCCGAGCACGAAGTCGATGGGTTGCCCGACGACCCGGAGGAGATCCGCCGCAACTGGGCCCGCGCCGGCATCGACCCGCAGGCGCTCCTCGAGGACGGCTCGAACCTCCGCCGGATCCGCGAGATCGGCCGGCTGGCGGGCGTGCCCCCGTGGGACATCACCAAGGCGATGCTGGCGCACGCGGAGGTGGTGATCTGCGATTACAACTATGTCTTCTCGCCCCGCAACCGCGCGGCGCTCGAGAACGTGCCCGGGTGGGACGAGTCCGATACCGCGCTGATCGTCGACGAGGCGCATAACCTGCCCGAGCGGGCGGCGGAATGCCTGTCGCTGCGGGATGAGGCGCAGGACGCGGCCGACCTGGCCCACGAGTTGGTGCGCCACCGCGCGCCGGAGCCGTGGATCCGCGCTACGCAAGCCTGGGCCGACTTCCTGGCGCGCTTACCCAAGGCCGACGCGGTCTCGCCCGACGATCGGCTGGAGGCGATGGGTCACGCGGAGACTTTGGCGGAGCTCGCGGCGAACCAGCCGTTCAACACCGACGACCTGACGGACCTCACGCGGCAAGGACTCTGGAACGCCGCGACGTGGTCCGACCGGCTGGAGGCGGCCGACCTCGGCTGGCTGCTGTGGTCCCCGCGACCCGGGATGCTGAGCCTGGATTGCCTCTCGGCGGCGAAGGCGACGGGCGAGCGGCTCCTGAAGTTCGGGCACGCACTGCTGATGACCGCGACCCCGGGGCCGCGCGGGGCGCTGGCGAACGAATGCGGGCTCGACGGCGACGCGCTCGCGAAGGTCGACGCGCTCGCGTCGTGGCGCCAAGGGGCCTACACGGTGGCGATCGATGGCCGCGTCGACACGCGCCTGAAGACCCGCGAGACGCACCTCGCGCGCACGGCCGCGGCCTTGCTCCGCCTGTCGCAGGAAGGCGCCGTCGCCGCCTTCTTCCCATCCTACAAATACGCCGAAGGGGTCGGCAAGGAGCTGGCGAATCTTGATCCGAAGGCGGACATCGCCCTGCAACCGCGCGGGCTCGGCCCGGACGGCACGGCGCGCTTCGTGGAAGATTCCCTCAACCGCCACACCATCCTCTGCCTGATCCTCGGCGGGTCGCTGGGCGAAGGGGTCGACATGCTGGGCGGGCGCATCCGCTCGGCGGTGATCGTCGGCCCCGCCCTGCCCGAGGTGAACGCGCTGCAGGAGGCGCGGCGCAAGATGTTCGCCAACGACGGCGTCGAGGACGCGTTCGCGCTGGCGTACGTCCGGCCCGGCATGCGCAAGGTCAACCAGGCGCTGGGCCGGCTGGTCCGCGCACCCGGCCAGACGGCCCGCGTGCTACTCCATTGCCGACGCTTCGCGGACGAGGCCTACCGCAACCTGCTCTCGACGGAATACGGCGACCCGCCCGTCCTGGCGGACGACGACGAGTTCGCGCGGTGGGCGACGCGGAGCTGAGCGGGCTCAGACCTGCGCGATGACGCGGGCCTTCGGGTAGCGGATCTTCTTGAGCTGCGCGTACTTGTCGGCGCCGGAGCGGTAGCCGACGGCGCAGGCGACCACGACCTCGTAGCCCGTGCCTTGGAGGCCGAGGATCTCGGTGTAGGCGGCGGGGTCGATGCCTTCGAGTGCGCAGGTGTCCACCGCGAGGGCGGCGGCGGCGCCCATGAGCTGGCCGAGGGCGATGTAGAGCTGACGGGCGGCCCATTCCTTCTGGGCGGCGGGGTCCTTCCCCTTGACCACGCCACCAATCATCATCTGGCGGTAGGGCTCGAGCGCGGCGGGGTCGGCCTGACGCTCAGCGACCATCTGCTGGAAGAACTCGTTCACGTCCTGCTCGGTCACCTCGGTGCGGCGGGCGAAGACGACGAGGTGCGAGGCGTCGGTGACCTGCGTCTGGTTCCAGGAGACCGGGCGGAGCTTGGCGCGGACGGCGGGGTCGGCGATGACCAGGAACTTCCACGGCTGCAGGCCGAACGAGGACGGCGTGAGGCGGAGCGACTCCTCCAACGCGGCCCAGGTGGCGTCCGGCAACTTGCGGGTGTCGAAGGCCTTGGTGGCGTAGCGCCATTCGAGGGAAGTGAGCAGTTGGGCGGGGGTCAGGGCGGCGTTCATGATGACGCTACCCAACCGCCGGCCGCCGGATTGTCAAATCAGGCAGGCGAAAGGACGCCGCCGGAAAGCACCAGGCGACGCGACGCGCGCTCGGCGAACTCGCGGCTATGCGTGACCAGCACCAGCGCCAGGCCGCGCGCGGCCACGACGTCGAGCAGCAGCCGCATGATCTCCTCCGCCGTCCGTTCGTCGAGGTTGCCCGTCGGCTCGTCGGCCAGGAGCACCGCGGGGCGGTTGACCAAGGCGCGGGCCAGGGCGACGCGCTGGCATTCGCCGCCGGAAAGGCGGGAGGGCAGATGGTCGGCGCGGGCGGCGAGGCCGACCAGCCCGAGGAGCTCGCGGGCGGCCGCGGTGGCCGCGGCGGCCGGCACGCCCACGATTCGGGCGGCGAGGGCGACGTTCTCGAGCGCGGTCAGCTCGGGCATGAGCTGGTAGTTCTGGAAGACGAAGCCGACGCCGCGGCCCAACCGGCGGCGGGGTGCCACGAGCGCACCCTCGCAAGCGACGCGGACCTCGCCCGCGTCGGGGACGTCGAGGCCGCCGAGCAACTGGAGCAAGGTGGTCTTGCCGGAGCCCGAGGAGCCGCGGATGGAGACGGACTCGCCGGCGCGGACTTCGAGCGAGACCGCGGTCAGCACGGGCAAAAGGCCGGCGGGCGCGGCGAAGGCCTTGGCGAGCCCGGTGGCCTGGAGGACGATCTCAGGCATCGCGCATAGCCTCCGAAGGTTTGCGCCCGGCCGCCCAGAGGGCCGGGACGAAGCCCGCCAACGTGGTGACGAGCAAGGTGAAGACACCCGCCGCCACGAAGTCGGCCGGGTCGTAGTGGAGCGGGATGTTGGCGAACTGGTAGACGCTGGCGACCATGTCGCCATCGCCGAAGACCGCGTTGATCGCGCCCAGGATCGCGTCGCGGAAATGGAGGATGCCGCCGGTCAGCAGGAAGCCGAGGCCCGTGCCCAGCGCGCCGATGAGCAGGCCCTGCAGGCCGAAGAGCGCGAGGATCGCGCCGCGGCCGGCGCCGAGCGCGGCGAGCACGCCGACCTCGCGGGAGCGGCGGATGACGGCGGAGAACAGGGTGCTGCCGATCGAGAACGACGCGACCAGCGTGATGATGAACATCAGGAAGAAGAGCATCGTCTTCTCGAAGCGGATCGCCTCGAGGAAGTTGCGCTTGATCGCCTGCCACGGGCGGAAGACCAGGTCGGGGTGGCCGACGTTGAGGCGACCGGCGATCTCCTCGGCGCGGGCGGGCTCCTTGAGCCGCAGGATCACGCCGTGGGCGCGCGGGCCGAGGTTCCAGATCTCGCGGAAGCGGCGCAGCGGGATGAGCGCGGCGGCGTTGTCCACCTCGGTGAAACCGGTGCGGAGGATGGCGCAGACCTCGAACTCGGCGGGCAGGGGCGCCTTGCCCTTCTCCGCCCGCTCGGCCATCGCCGGCGACCAGAGCTCGACCTTGTCGCCGACGCGGACGCGCAGCTGCTGCGCGAGCCCGAGCCCGAGGATCACGCGGCCGTCGTCGAGGTCGTCGAAGGTACCACCATGAATGTACTTGCGGGCGGGCTGGGCCGGATCGAGCGGGTCGATGCCGCGCACGGCGGCCACGCCGGAGAAATCGCCGTGGCGCGCAAGCGCGGGGCCCTCGGCGTAGGCGGTAGCGGAGGCCACCTCGGGGGCGCGGCGGAGCTCGGCGACGAGCTCGTCGGGGCGGGCCAGCTCGTCGGGGCGGGCCAGCGGCCGGGCAGCGACGACCTGGCAGTCGCCGAAGGATTCGCGGATGCGCTTGCGGTGCGCCTCACCGAAACCGTTCATCACCGTCTGCACCACGAGCAAGGTCGCTACGCCGAGGGCCACGCCGAGGATCGAGACCGTCGCGAACGCCGGGAAGCGCTTACCGGGCGGGAAGAGCTGGCGGAGGGCGAGATGGAGGAACCAGGGCAAGGGGAAAGGCTCAGGCCTGCTTCTCGGGCGCGAGCGTCGGGAACAGGATGACGTCGCGGATGTTGGCCGCGCCGGTCAGCAGGATCACGAGGCGATCGATGCCGATGCCGAGGCCGCCCGCGGGGGGCATGCCGTGCTCGAGCGCGAGGAGGAAGTCCTCGTCGATCTTCTGGGTCTCCGCGCCGGCCTGGACCTGCAGCATCTCGCGCTGCACGCCCGGGTCGTTCTGCTCGGAGTAGGCCGGGGCGATCTCCTGGCCGTTGATGCAGAGCTCGAAGACGTCGATGGTCGAGTCGTCGCCGACGGTGACCTTGGCGAGCGGGCAGAGCTCCTTGGGGATGTGCGTGACGAAGGTCGGCTGGATGAGGCCCGGCTCGATGAGCTTGCCGAAGACCTCGTTGGTGACCTCGAAATCTTCCCAGTCCGCGCGCGGCTCGTGCAGGCCGAGGGCCTTGCACGCGGCGATTTTTTCTGCCTTCGTACGGGTGAACCACTGCGGGTCGCCGGTGCGCTCGAGGATGAGGTCCTTGTACTTCGCCTCGCGCCACTCGCCACCGAGCTCGATGGCGATGCCGTCCGGCCGGACGACGGTGGTCGTGCCGAGGACGTCGGCGCAGACCTTCTGGATCATCGAGCGGACGAGCTCCATCATGCCGCGGAAGTCGGTGTAGGCCTGGTAGGCCTCGAGCATCGTGAACTCGGGGCTATGCTTGATGGACACGCCTTCGTTGCGGAAGACGCGGCCGATCTCGAAGACGCGGTCCATGCCGCCGACGAGGCAGCGCTTGAGGTGCAGCTCGAGCGCGATGCGCAGGTAGAAGTCGCAGTCGAGGGCGTTGGAGTGCGTCTCGAACGGGCGGGCCGCGGCGCCGCCGGCGATGGCGTGCAGGGCCGGCGTCTCGACCTCGGTGAACTGGCGGCTCCAGAGGAAACGGCGAATCGCCTCGACCACGCGGCTGCGGACGAACAGGCGGCGGCGCGACTCCTCGTTGACGACGAGGTCGAGGTAGCGCTGGCGGTAGATCTTCTCGGCGTCGGTCAGGCCGGCCCACTTCTCGGGCAGCGGGCGGAGGGCCTTGGAGACCAGCTTGTATTCCGAGACACGCACGGTGACCTCGCCGGTCTTGGTGCGGAAGAGCTTGCCGCGGACGCCGACGAAGTCGCCGGAGTCGATGAGCTTCTTGAAGTGTGCGTCGTAGGCGTCGCCCAAGGCGTCGCGGGTGAAGTAGGTCTGGATTACGCCGCCGCGGTCGAGGAGTTTGACGAAGCTGGCCTTGCCCATGACGCGCAGGGCGACGATGCGGCCGGCGACGGAGACCTCGGGACCTTCCTCGACGCCCTCGGGCAGGAGGCCGGGGCACTCGGTCGAGACGTGGGTCTGGGCCCACTCGGCGCGGAACGGGTCCTCCCCGGCGGCGCGGAGCTGGGCGAGTTTCTCCTTCCGGACCGCGTGGAGGTCGTGGGAGATGGCGTTGAGGTCGGTCTTTTCGCTCATGTGGGCTCCCTTGAGGGGTGCCTCCGAGGCGGCGGGGAGGCAAGGGCGAAAGGTTCGGCGGGCGGCATGGTTTCCGTGTTGCGGCGGGACCTTTCCGGAGAATAACCCAAGACCCATGAAGGCCTACCTCGACCTGCTCCGCCACGTCCGGCAGCACGGAGAAATCCGGGCCGACCGCACCGGCACGGGCACGCTCGGTATCTTCGGCGCCCAGCTGCGCTTCGACCTCGCGGAAGGCTTCCCGCTCGTGACCACGAAGAAGGTCCACCTGAAGTCCATCACGCACGAACTGCTCTGGTTCCTCTCCGGCAGCACGCAGAACGCCTGGCTGACGGAGCGCGGGGTGAGCATCTGGAACGAGTGGGCCACGGCGGAGCAGTGCGCGAAGTTCGGCCGCGGCGAGGGCGACCTCGGGCCCGTCTACGGCCACCAATGGCGCAACTTCGGGGCGACGAAGCGTCCCGATGGCACGTACGCCCACGACGGCGTCGACCAGGTCCGCAAGCTCGTCGAGGAGATCCGCCGCAACCCCGCCAGCCGCCGCCTAATCGTGTCGGGCTGGAACCCGGAGGAGGCCGACCAGGTGGCCCTCCCGCCCTGCCACACGCTCTTCCAGTTCCACGTCTCGACCGACGGCCGCCTCAGCTGCCAGCTCTACCAGCGCAGCGCGGATCTCTTCCTCGGCGTGCCTTTCAATATCGCCAGCTACGCGATGCTGACGCACATGATCGCCCAGGTGACGGGACTGAAGCCCGGCCATTTCGTGCACACCTTCGGCGACGCGCACATCTATTCCAACCACGTGGAGCAGGTCGACCTGCAGCTCTCGCGCGAGCCGCGGCCCCTGCCCCGCCTGGTGCTGAACCCCGCCGTGACGGACCTCTTCGCGTTCAAGTTCGAGGATATCGCCGTCGAGGGCTACGACCCGCACCCGGCGATCAAGGCCCCCGTGGCCATCTGACCGTGCGCCTCGGCCGTCCGCTCATCGCCATCGCGGCCGTCGCGCGCAACCGCGGGATCGGCCTCGCGAACAAGCTCCCGTGGCGTATCCCGGAGGACTTCGCTTTCTTCAAGGCGACGACCATGGGCCAGATCCTCCTGATGGGGCGCAAGACCTATGAGTCCATCGGCCGCCCCCTGCCGGGACGGACGACCGTGGTCCTGAGCCGCTCGGGTTTCACCGCCCCCGGCGTGATCACCGCGGCGAGTTGGGAGGAAGCCGCCCAAGTCGAGCCTGGGAAGACCCTGTTCCTGGCCGGGGGGGCCGCCCTGTACGCCGAGGCCCTGCCTTGGTGCAGCGAACTGATCCTGACCCACGTACCCCTCGAGCCGGAGGCGGACGCCTTTTTCCCTGACTGGACCGGTCATTTTGACGAGGGCACCCTCCTGCATCAGTTCCCGACGTGTGAAATGCGCCGGCACCTGCCGCGGGCGGCGAAAGGCTGATTTGCTTGTTTTTGAGCAAATCCTGCGATTTCTCTTATCGACCCTAGTGAAACGGCAAAAAGGGGCGTTTTTATGCCTTTTGTCCTTTCCAAGGACTCCCCCCGCCCTACCTTCCCGCCCATGCCGGACGGCCTGTTCACTTTCTTCGCGGCGCTGACCCTCGGCGCCGCCCTCCTCCTGGTCCTGAGCCGGAACGCCGTGACCTCGGCCATGGGGATGATCCTCGCCCTCGTCGGCATCGCGGCGGACTTCTTCCTGCTCGACGCCTACTTCCTCGGGGTGCTCCAGGTGCTGGTCTACGCCGGCGCCGTGATGGTGCTGTTCCTGTTCATCATCATGCTCCTGGATACCGACGACGCCGTCGGCGCCTACCCCTGGAAGACGGCCGCCCTCGGGCTCGCCACGTTCTTCCTGCTCGGGGCCGGCGTGCTCTGGCTCTTCCATTGGTCCGGGGCCGTCAGCGCCGCCCCCGCGGGCGCCACGCCGCCGGAGTTCTCGGCCAACCCCGCCGAGTTCACGACCGCCGCCAAGTCCTTCGGCCGGCTCCTCTACACCAAGTACCTCCTCCCCTTGGAAATCGCCGGTTTCCTGCTGCTCGTCGCCTTGGTCGGCGTCGTCTCCCTGAGCAAGGATGCCCCGGAGGGCCAAGCCTGAGGACCCCGCCATGGAACACACCACCCTCGCCCACCACCTCCTGCTGGCCGGCCTGCTGTTCGCGCTGGGCCTGACCGGCGTCCTCGTGCGCCGCAACCTGCTCGTCGTATACATGTGCCTCGAGCTGATGCTCGCCGCCACGACCCTCGCGATGGTCGCCTTCTCCCGCTTCGCCCACAAGATGGACGGCGCGGTCTTCGTCTTCTTCGTCATCACCGTCGCCGCGGCCGAGGTGGCCGTCGGGCTGGCCCTGATCGTGGCGCTCTACCGCCGCCGCGGCACGATCCAGTCGGACGCCCTGAACCTCCTGCGCGACTAAGCTTTTCCGATGTCCCCCGACTTTTCGTCCCTGGTCCACTGGATCCTGTTCCTGCCGCTGGGCGCGGCCCTGTTCATCGCCCTCTTCCTCCGCCGGGCCGGCGCCGTCGCCGCCTGGCTCTCGACCGGCGTGGCCTTCGCCCTCGCGGCCCTCGCGCTGCGCCTGCTGACCGTCGGCGTCGGCGACACCACCTGGCACGTCGAGCTCGCGAAGCTCGGCGACATCTCCCTGGGCTTCGGCTACCTCATCGACGCCAACGCGCGCCTGATGCTCTTCGTGGTGTCGTTCGTCGCCGCGTGGATTCACCTCTTCTCCGTTGGCTACATGCGGGACGACGACGCGCGCGGCCGGTTCTTCGGCGGCCTGTCGATCTTCATGTTCTCCATCCTGGGCATCGTCGTCGCCGACAACCTGCTCATGACCTTCGTGTTCTGGGAGCTGGTCGGCTTCAGCTCGTACATGCTGATCGCCCACTACTTCGACAAGGATTACGCGGCGGAAGCCTCCAAGAAGGCCTTCATCGTCAACCGCGTCGGCGACCTCGGCTTCATCCTCGGCATCGCCTTCTGCCTGGCGCATTTCGGCACGCTGAACTTCGCCGAGCTGGGTGCGCTCAAGCCCGCCGCCGGCTGGCCGTGGGTCCTCGGCGCGCTCCTGATGTGCGGCTTCATCGGCAAGTCCGCGCAGTTCCCCCTGCACGTCTGGCTGACGGACGCGATGGCCGGCCCGACGCCCGTCTCCGCGCTCATCCACGCCGCCACGATGGTCGCCGCCGGCGTCTACTTCATGGCGCGGATCGCCTTCCTGCTGACGCCCGACCTGCTCCAGCTCATCGCCGTGTCGGGCGCCGGCATGGCCGCCCTCGCCGGCCTCTGTGCGCTCGCCCAGACCGACATCAAGAAGTCCCTCGCCTACTCGACGCTCGCGCACCTCGGTATCATGGGTTGCGCGATCGGCCTCGGCCGCCCCGACCTCGCCGTGCTGCACATGGCGATGCACGCGTTCTTCAAGGCCACGCTCTTCCTCGGCGCCGGCTCCGTCATCCACGGCTGCCACCACGAGCAGGACATGCTGAAGATGGGCGGGCTCGCCCGCAAGATGCCCGTCACCACGGCCGCCTTCGTCGCCGCCACGCTCTCGAACTGCGCCGTGCCCTTCCTCGCTGGCTGGTACTCCAAGGACGCGATCCTCGAGGCCGCCCACGCGAGCAACCTGTACCTCTTCACGCTGCTCGGCCTCGCCGCCGTCGCGACCTGCCTCTACAGTGCCCGCATGGTGCGCCTGGTGTTCTTCGGTCCGGCCAACTCGGAGGCCGCCGACCACGCGCATGAGTCGCCCTGGACCATGACCGCCCCGCTGGTCGTCCTCGGCCTTGGTTTCTCCGTCGCCGCCGGCTTCGCCGCCGACGCGCTCATCCCCGCGGCCGCCCTCGCCCGCGTCGCCGAACCGCTGCGCGCGATGACCTTCCACGCCACCTCGGCCGCCACGATTGTCGGCCTGGTCGCGCTGGCGCTCGGCGCCCTCGCCTTTCGCTACTACGGCCGCGCCGCCGGCGTCGACAGCCTGCGCGTCGACCTGCCGCGCTTCTACGGCGTGCTCGAGTTCCGCTGGATGGATACGGTCTACGGCTGGTACGTGGACCGCGTGCAGCGGCGCCTCTCCGAATTCCTCGCCTTCCTCGACCTGCTCCTGATCAACGGCGTGGCGGTGCGCTGGCTCGGCGCCGGCGTGCCGGCCGTCCTCGGCTACCTCACGGGGCGGACCCTGCACCGCGGGCAGACCCGCCTCTACGCCCTCAGCCTCGTCGTGGGCACCCTTCTCCTGGCCTGGTACTTCCTCGCCCGCTGACCCATGGACTCCCTCGACTTTCTCCACGCCAACCTCGCGGCCGTCGCGGTCTACACCCCGATCCTCGCCGGCTTGGTCCTGCTCGCCGGCCGCCGCCTGCCCGCCGGCTTCGCCTCAGGCTTCGCCTTCGCCGGCTTCGTGCTGCCCTTGCTCCTCGGGGTCTGGCTCGTCGCGCCGTGGCCGGGCCAGAAGATCGCCTACCAACAGCTGACCTCCAGCGGCTCGCCCTGGGGCTTCGACTTCGGCCTCAACGGCCTGAGCGCGCCGCTGTTCCTGATGACCGCCGTTGTCGGCCTCGCCGCGGGCATCAAGGCCCTCGTGCAGGAGGTCGAACGCCGCAACACCTACCTCGGCCTGCTGCTCTTCATGTTCGGCGGCACCCTCGGGACCTTCGGCACGACCAGCGTGCTCGGCGCCTACTTCTTCCACGAGTTCGCCCTCATCCCGACCTTCCTGCTGACGCTCTTCTGGGGCGGCGCGGGCCGCCGGCCGGCCGCCATGCAGATGGCGATCTACCTCACCGTCGGCGCGATGGTCTCGCTCGCCGGCCTCCTCCTCGTGCTGGGCGCCGCCAAGACCGGCTACACCTCCACCTGGAGCGAGCTGCTCAACACCATCGACCTGCGCGTCGTCCCCGCCGCCGCGGTCGGGCTCACGCTCTTCGGCTTTGGCGTGCTCGCCTCGCTCTTCCCGTTCCATTCCTGGGCGGCCCCCGGTTACACCGCCGCGCCCACGCCCGCCTCGATGCTCCACGCCGGCGCCCTCAAGAAGTTCGGCCTGTACGGCATCATCCTCGTCACCCTCAACACCCTCGGCGGCGCCCACGGCGCGCTGGCGGACTGGTTCCTCGCCGCCGCCCTCGCGAACGTCGTGCTCGTCGGCCTGATCTGCCTCGCCCAGCGCGACCTGAAGGAACTGCTCTCCTGGAGCTCCGTCGCCCACATGGGACCGATCTTCCTCGGCCTCTGGGTGACCGGCGTGACCGGCCGGCCCGACGGCGTCGCCGCGGCGCTCTTCCTGATGGTGGCCCACGGCCTCTCCTGCGCTGCGCTCTTCCTGCTCGCCAACGGCGTGCGGGCCCGCGCCGGCACTTACCGGCTCGACGAACTGGGTGGCCTCGCCAAGCAGGCGCCCGTGCTCGCCGCGCTCTTCGTCGCCGCGACGATGGCCTCGATCGGTCTGCCCGGCTTCGGCAACTTCTGGGGCGAGATCGGCGTGTTCCTCGCCCTGCGCGACCAGTCGCTGTGGCTCCAGGCCGCCGTCGCCTCGACCGTGGTGATCTCCGCCGTCTACGCGCTCCGCGCTGTAGCCGCGACCTTCTACGGCGAGCCCACCGCCGCGCTACAGCAGCGCCTCGCCGTCGCCCCGGTCGCCGACCTGGGCTGGGCCGAGCGCGTCGCCGCCCTGCTCCTGCTGGGTGCCTCGCTCCTCATCGGTTTCCAGCCGGGCCTCGTGACCTCGCAGACCCAGGACTACTGCAAGGACATCGCCAAGAACGTGGCTGAGACCCTGCCCGCCGCCGCCCCCGCCCCTTCCGCTCGATGACTTCCCTGCTCGCCAACATCGATCCCGCCTTCAAGACGCTCGCCCCGCGCGCGGCCGACTGGCTGTCGATCCTCCCCGAGATCGCCGTCGCCGGCCTCGCCCTGCTGTGCCTCCTCCAGGCGCTGCTGCTGCCGCCCGCCCAACGCTGGCTCCAGCCCGCCACGGCGCGCGTCGGCCTGCTGCTCGTCCTCGTGATGTCGCTGACCGACGGGACGCCCTGGAACCTCCCCCACGGCGCCGAGAACTTCCCGGCCAGCTTCTTCACCGGGGCCGACGGGCTGCCGGCCTTCCACGGCCTGCTGCGCGTGCAACTCGAGAACAGCGAGGCGGTGCGGCTGGTCTTCCTCGCCTGCGCGCTGGGCACGAGCCTCCTGGCCGGCCGCTTCCTGCGCGACCGCGGCGTCTCGGTGGCCGACTACCACCACGTGCTGCTGATCGTGACGGCGGCGTTCATGCTCCTGGCCCGCGCGAACCACTTCGTGGTCTTCTTCCTCACCCTCGAGACGGCCGCCGTGGGCCTCTACGTGCTCGTGGGCAACCTGCGTCGCAGCGCCGCGTCGCTCGAGGCCGGCGTCAAGTACCTCGTCGCGGGCGGGCTCAGCTCCGCGCTGCTGCTGATGGGCATCGTCCTGATCTACGGTTCCCTGGCGACCCCGACCAACGACTCGCTCGGCTTCGCCGATATCGCCGCGGCCCTCCAGGCCACCCAAGGCAACGTCAACCCCCTCACGCTCGTCGGCGTGGCGCTCGTGTTCGCGGGCGCGGCCTTCAAGCTCGGCGCCTTCCCCTTCCACACCTGGATCCCCGACGTCTACCAGGGCGCCCCGACCCCGACCACGGCGCTGCTGGCCACGGCCTCCAAGGCCGCCGGGGCCCTCGCCCTGTTCGTGCTGGTCACCGGTCCCTTCGCCGCCCTCGGCGCGAAGCTCGGCCCGCTGCTGGCCGGCCTCGCCATCCTCACGCTCCTGGCGGGCAACCTCGCCGCCCTCGCCGCGACCGACGTCAAGCGGACGCTCGCGCTCTCCGGCGTCGCGCACGCCGGCTTCCTGCTCGCCGCCCTCGCCGTGGCCGTGGTCGCCCCCAACGTCCACTTCGAGACCATCGGCGGCCTCGCCATCTCGGCCGAACACGCGATCTATTTCTACCTCTACGCCTACATCCTCGGCACCTTCCTGACGTCGGCGGCGCTGGTGAGCCTGCCGGTCGCGGAGGACCATGACCGCCCGCTCCTCGGCCTGCGCGGCCTGCTGCGCCGTTCCCCGGTGCTGGCCTCCGCCCTCGGCTTCGGCATCGGCTCCTTGGCCGGTATCCCGCCCTCGGCGGGCTTCGTGGCCAAGCTGATCATCCTGGCCCTCCTCGTGAAGGCCAAACTGTGGTGGGTCCTCGGCGTCGCCCTCGTCGGCGTGGCCGTCAGCATCCACTACTACTTCTCCTTGCTGCGCGAGGCGTTCATCCGTCCGACCGAGGACGGCGACGAACTGGCCCCGCTGCCCGTCCCGGCCAGCACGCGCTTCCTCATCGGCGCGCTCTGCGCGGCGACCCTCGCCCTCGGCGTGGCGATGCTGCTCTAAGCCTTCCGCCCGCGCGGGTGATGGCGGCGATGCGCGTCGGCGAGGGCCGAGCGCTCCACCGACGCGTAGATCTGGGTCGTCGCGATGTCGGCGTGCCCCAGCATCTCCTGGATTGAACGCAGGTCGGCCCCGCCCGCCAGCAGGTGCGTGGCGAAGGCGTGCCGCAGCAGGTGCGGCTTCACGGAGGGCGGCAGGCCCGCGCGGGCCGCGGCCTGCTTGACCGCGAGCCAGAAGGTCTTGCGCGAGATGGCGACGCCCCGGGCGCTGAGGAACAAGGCGCTCCCGGTCTTCGGGCGGACCAAGGCGGGCCGGCCGGCGGCAAGGTAAGCGCGGAGCACCGTGAGCGAGGTCTCGCCGACGGGCACGAGCCGGTCCTTGGAGCCTTTGCCGCGGACGCGGACGACGCCGGACTCCTCGTCGATCGCCTGCAGGTCCAGACCGCAGAGCTCCGAGACACGCAGGCCCGAGCCGTACATGAGCTCGAGCATCGCCCGGTCGCGCAGCCCCTGCGGCTTGGCGACGTCCAGCGCGGTGACGATGCGGGCGACCTCCGCCGGGCTGATCAGGCCGGGCAACCGGCGCTGGAACTTGGGCCCGCGAGCCAGCTCGGTGAAATCGTCGCGGCGGAGACCCGCGCGGACAAGATGCCGGGCGAAGGAACGCACGGCCGAGAGTCGGCGGGCCAGCGAGGCGGGGGCCTGCCCGCGGCGGTCCAGGGTCCGCACCCAGGCGTCGACCTGAGCGAGACCGACGTCGGGCCAGCGGGAGAAGCCGGCGCGGCCGCAGTGGGCGGCGAAGGCGAGGAGGTCGCCCTCGTAGGCCGCCACGGTCAGTTTGGCCAGACCGCGCTCGAGCGACAGGTGACCGAGGAAGGCGTCGACCCCTTCCCGCAGGTCGGGCGGCACGGCGGCGGCGCGGGCGTTCCTCGGCATGACGCATCAGTATTGCCCCCGCCCGCGCGGAGTCCATAAGGATTGGCATGTCCAGCCAGCGCGAGCGCGCCATGAAGCCCACCGACCTGCGGGGTATCCTCCGCTACGTCCCGATGTTCCGCGACCACGTCTTCGTGATCGCGGTCGACGGCTCGATCGTGGCCCACGAGAACTTCGCGAACATCGTGACGGACATCGCCGTGCTGCGCAGCCTCTCGATCAAGGTCGTGCTGGTGCACGGCATCGGCCAGCAGCTGGTCGGCCTGGCCGGCGAGCACAACATCGCGCTGTCCGACGTCCAGGGCGAGGGTCCGACGGACGCCGCCACGATGTCGCTCGCGCGCGAGGCCTCCGCCCTCGTCTCGCAATCGGTCCTCGAGCACCTCTCCCAGGCCGGCCTGCGCTGCGCGATCACCAACGCCGTGCGCTCGACCAAGCTCGGTCGCCTCAAGGGCGTGGACCACCTCTACACCGGCAAGGTCGAGAAGGTCGACGCGGCCATCCTGAAGTCGATGCTGGCGCAGGACCTCCTACCGCTGGTCACGCCGATCGTGTGCGACCGCGAAGGTCAGTCGCTGCGCGTCAACAGCGACCACCTGGCGATGGAGCTGGCCGTCGCGCTCGGCGCCTCGAAGCTCATCTACCTCACCCCCTTCAGCGGGCTGCAGGTCGACGGCGTCGTGCAGCTCAACCTCCCCGAGGATGAGCTCAAGCGGCTGCTGGCGGACAAGAACGCCAAGCTCGACCCGCGCATCCGCAGTAAGGCCGTCCAGGCCGCCAAGGCCCTCGACGAGGAGGTCCCGCGCGCCCACATCCTCGACGGCCGCGTCTTCGGCTGCCTGCTCACGGAGATCTTCGACAAGGTCGGCCTCGGTACGATGGTGCACGCCAACGACTACGACCGCATCCGGCAGGCGAAGAAGAAGGACGCGCAGGCTCTGTACAACCTCGCGAAGCACGGCGCCAAGACCGACGCGCTCGTCGCCCGCACGCGCCAGCAGATCGAGCAAGGCTACGCCGATTTCTACGTCTACGAGATCGATGACAGCATCATCGGTTGCGCGGCCCTGCGCCCCTACGCCGACGGCAAGTCGATGGAGCTCGGCGCGGTCTACGTCCAGCCGTTCTACCACGGCCGCGGCGTCGGTCGGAAACTCGTCGAGTTCGCCAAGCGCCGCGCCAAGCAGCTCGGCGCCAAGAAACTGATCGCGCTCACGACGCAGACCCAGGGCTTCTTCCAGTCGGCCTGCGGTTTCGTCGCGGGCACGCTCACGGACCTGCCCGCCGAGCGCCGCAAGGCCCTCCAGGCCAGCGGTCGCAACTCGCAGGTGCTCACCTTCCCGCTCCGGCGCTTGAGCGATTCGGTACGCTGATCACTTCGCCGCGAAGAAGCCGCGCTGCTTGTCCGAGATCGGCAGGCCGACTTTCTCCATGACGAGCAGGATGTCCTCCCATGCGGTGCGCTTGACGGTCGCCGAGGGATTGTGGAGCAGGTAATTCGGGTGGAAGGTCGGCATCAACGGGATCCCTTCGAAGTCGAGCCACTTGCCGCGCGCCTGGGTGATCGGCAAGCCGCCGGGACGCAGCGCCTCACAGGCCTGGGCCCCGAGGGCGATGATCACCTGCGGGCGGACGATCTCGATTTGCGCCCGGAGGTAAGGGAGGTTGAAAGCGACCTCGCGCGCGTTCGGCGGGCGTTTGCCGTGGGGCGTCGGCGGCTCGGGGCGCCAGCCCATGACCGGCGCGAGGTAGGTGAGTTCCTCGCCGATGAGGCCGGCGGCGAGGATCTTGCGCAAGAGCTCGCCCGAGGCGCCCACGAAGGGCCGTCCGGACTCAGCTTCCTCGAGGTTGGGCGCTTCCCCAACGAAGAAGAGGCGGGCATCGACCGAACCCTGTCCGAGGACGGGCTTATGCCCAGGCAGAAGGTGGCGACGGGTCTCGGGGCACTGGGAGACCAAGGCATGCAGGGCGGCCAGCCGGGCGGTCTTATCTCCGGAAGGCAGCGTGACCACGGGCGGGTCGGGGATTGGGATGACGGGGGCGGCGGTGACCGGCGCAGGCGTCGGGCGGGCAGGCGTCACCGGGCGGGCAGCCTGGGCCGCGGCGGTGAAGGCGGCGACCGGGGACGTGCCCGCGGTCGCCGCCGCCGGAGAGACCGCTGGACGGGCCGACCCGGTGACCTTGCGCAGGAACTCCATGGACTCCGTCGAGACGCTGACCCGCGTGACCCCAGCGGCCCGCTGGCGCTTCAGCTCGTCCAAGAGCGCTTCGATGGCTTCGGCGGGGTCGATCACGGGTGGGGGATGGATTGGATGGCCCGGGCGAGGGTCAAATCTTTCTCGGTGAGGCGCCCACCCGCGTCATGGGTACACAGTCGCAGGCTGACGCGGTTCCAGCTGTTGTGGATTTCCGGGTGATGGTCCTGCGCCTCGGCGACGGCCCCCACCTGATTGATAAAAGCCAAGGCGGCCTTGAAATCCTTTAACTCATAGGTCTTCAACAACTTGCAACCCTCTAGACCCCAGCCATTCAAGCCGGCCAAAGCCGCCTCGATCTGCGCGGGAGTCAAAGCTTGGCTCATGAAAACAGCCTCTTTACGAGGGTTACGGGAGTCAATGCCGAGCTGGGGGTAGACCCCTATTGTGAATAAACTTGCCCTGCTGCCGCTAATGTGCCTTATCAGTGGTCAGGCTTGTCTCGGAAAATAACCAAAGTAAGAGGCAAGCCCCGCAAGAATCCGGTGAGTTGACGGTCGCTAAGACGGCAAATCGAAATCCGAAGGTCGGAAACGGGCAATGCGGTGAAGGTAAACCAAGCAAAACAAAAGATATGGAAAACAAACTGTTCGTGGGCAATCTGCCCTGGGCCGCAACCGAAGCCGACATCCGCGCTCATTTCTCCCAAGCGGGCGAAGTGGTCTCCGTGGAAGTCATGATGGATAAGTTCACGGGTCGTCCCCGCGGCTTCGCCTTCGTGACCATGGGCAACGCTCAGCAGGCTCAGGATGCGATCGCCAAGACCGAGAACGTCGATTTCATGGGTCGTCCCCTGAAGGTCAACGTGGCTCGCCCTCGTGAAGAACGCCCGTCCTTCGGCGGCGGTGACCGTCCCCGCTCCGGCGGCTTCGGCGGCGACCGTCCCCGCTCCGGCGGCTTCGGCGGCGGCGACCGTGGTGGCTTCGGCGGCGGCGGCTCTCGCGGCGGCTTCGGCGGCGGCGGCTCTCGTGGCGGCTTCGGCGGCGGCAATCGCGGCGGCTTCGGCGGCGGCGATCGCGGCGGCTACTAATCCCCGGATTCACTAGCACCTTTGAGGGGCGTCGAAAGACGCCCCTTTTTTGTGCCCCAAACTCCCGCTTTAGCCCGTTTTTAGCCTAAAAATGACCCGGATAGACGATTTGGGCTAGCCAATGCACCGCAAGGATTTACCCCCAAGGGACAGACCCTAACATGCGCCTCATCCTTGCCTCCCTGCTGACCACCGTCGGCGCCGCCCTGCCGGCCCAGCAGTTCGACACCCGCGGCATCCCCGCCGACGCCGCCATCGTCCTGGTGACCGCCCCGACCACGGGCCTGCAAATCAACAGCTCGCCCACGATGAAGGCGCTGCGCGAACGCCTCGAGAAGATCGCGGCCAAGGCGGACAAGAACAGCCCCAAGTTCGACAAGATCCTCCGGGAAGAATTCGGCGTCGATACGAACGATACCAACAGCTCCTTCGCCCTCGGCCTGAACATCGCCAACGGGGCCAACGGTACGCCCGACTTCTCCGGCGCCGCCGTGATTCGCATGAAGGTCGACCCGAAGAAGGTCGAGGCCTTCGGCAAGAAGCGGGGCATCGCCACGCTCACGGCCGGCGGCAAGACCGGCTGGAACGCGCTGCAGTTCTTCGGCGCGCTCAGCGACCCCGGCGCCCAGGCGCAGCCCGACGGCCCGGACAGCTTCCAGCTCGGCCTCTTCATCGTCGACGCCTCCACCATCGTGATCGCACAGCCCAAGGACGCCGCCGCCTGCTTCGCGAGCCTCGCCGGCAAGACCCCGGCCTACGCGCTCAACGCCGCGCAGAAGACCTTCGCCGCCGATACCGGCAAGGCCTACGGCTTCTTCGCCGTCAACCTCGCCCGCCTGCCTTCCAACCCCGAGCTCGAACAGACCGGTCTGGCCAGCGCGATGATGGCCTTCGGCGAGAAGGGCCCCAGCCAGGTCTACAAGATCGCGGCTAACTTCACCTCGGCCGAGAAGGCCAAGACCACCGGTCAGCAGATCCAGGGCTTCCTCGCCGCCGCCCCCTTGCTGCTCGCCATCGACCCCGCCGAGCCGGCCGAACAGCAGGCCATCAAGAAGCTCGGCACCGAGCTCGTGTCGGCTATCCAGCCGGTCAAGGTGGAAGGCAACCAGGCCGCGATGACCATCTCGCTCGAGACAGAGAAACTCATCGGCATGGTCGCCCAGATGATGGACCTCGCCGAGAAGCAGATGGACGCCCAAGGCGGCGCCGCCTCCGGCGCCCCGGCCGTCAAGGCCACGGGCGGCAAGAAGAAGCCCGTCGGCGCCAAGTAAGCCGTCCTTGCAGCCGTGCCAAGGGCGCCCCACCGGGCGCCCTTTTTCGTGGGAATGGGCTGGAGGCGACCCGCGCTAAAGATTAATCGTATTCCCTACCCCGCCATGAAACCCCTCCTGCTCCTCGCCGCCCTGATCTGGGGCTTCGCTCCCGCCCAGGCCGTCGACACGAAAGGCATCCCCGCGGACCAGGTCGGCGGCTTCTTTCATCTCGGCGTTCGCAAGTTGGACGAATCCAAGTTCGGGCAAGTCCTGGACAAGGCCTTCAGCGACGAGGTGCGGGCCAACCGGACCTTCCGGGCCTTGAAGGAGAAGCTGGGTCTCGACCTCGAGCAGGACCTCGATGATGTGTTCG
>CAIRWP010000345.1 GCA_903882335.1 uncultured Opitutia bacterium
CCGTAGACCTGCGCGAAGTCGAACGCTTCCGCGCCCAGGACCTCCGCCACCTCCGGGGCTTTCCACACGTAGGTGAGTCCTTCGTGGTGGTCCGTATCCGCGTCGAGCGAGGCGGCGAGGAGCCCGTTGGCCAGCCCCATCTCGCGTTCCAGCCACGCCACTGTCTCCGCCACGACGCGGGCGTAGAGCGGGTCGCGGTAGCGGGCCCAGGCCTCGGCGTAGGTGCCGATGAGCTGGGCGTTGTCGTAGAGCATCTTCTCGAAGTGCGGCACCGTCCAGTCGCGGTCCACGCAGTACCGGTGGAAGCCGCCGCCGACCTGGTCGTACAGACCCCCGCGGGCCATCGCGCCCAGCGTCATCGTGAGGACAGCGTCGATCCGCGTGGCAAACGGCCGATCGGCCGCGACCGCTGCCGTGCCGCGCAACGCGAGCAAGAGGTCGAGCGACGACGGGGAAGGGAACTTCGGCGCCCCGCCGAGCCCACCGTGCTGATCGTCATGCTGTTCGCACAGCCGGCGCCCCGCGCCCAGCAGGTCCGCCGGGCTCGGCGCCGTGCCGTCGGCGTCCGGGGCGCGCGTCAGGTGGGTCAGGTTGTGCGCGATGGCGTCGGCGTTGGCCGCGAGCTCCGACTTGTTGCGATGGAAGAAATCGGCGACGCGCATCAGCAGCTGCGGCCAGGGGACTTGGCCTTGGCCGCGGTCCTCGGGCGGGAAATAAGTCCCGCCGAAGAACGGCCGCCCGTCCGGCAGGCAGAAGCAGTTCAGGGGCCAGCCGCCATGCCCCTGGACCATCTGCACCGCATCCATCATCAGCTTATCGACCTCGGGACGTTCCTCGCGGTCGACCTTGATGCAGATGAAATGCCGGTTCATCAGGTCGGCGATCCACGATTGCTCGAAGGATTCGCGGGCCATCACGTGGCACCAGTGGCACGAGGCATAGCCGACGGAGACCAGCACCGGCTTGCCCTCCGCCTGGGCCGCCGCGAAAGCCGCCGGTCCCCACGCCCACCAGTCCACGGGGTTGTCCTGGTGCTGGCGGAGGTAGAGGGAGGGCTCCTGGGCGAGGCGGTTGGGCACGGCTGGCACCTTGGGGTTCGGCGGAAAGGGTGCAACCCTGACCGTTTGTGAACCCCTTCGACTTGCAGGGGCGGGGGGGACGGGCCAAGGCTGAGCCTATGAACCCCCTCGTGCTCGCCGGACTCCTCTGGGTCGCCCAGGCCGTCGCCCTCGAGGTGAAGGTCGTCCTGCCGGAGCAGGGGGTCGACGACAAGCTGAAGGCGTTCGCCGCCAAGTCCGAGGCTCTGCTCAAGGAGTGGGAGCCCAAGGTCGCCGAGGCGCTGGGCTTCGGTGCGCACCCGGGCGAGGTCCACCCCGCAGCCATCACGATTATCTTCCGCGAGATGAAGGGCGTCGCCTACTGGGACGGCAAGGCGATCCACGTCGCCACCCAGTGGGTCGCGTCCCATCCCGAGGACTCCGGCTTGGTCGTGCACGAGCTCGTCCACGTCCTGCAGGCCTACCGCAAGGTCCCCGGCTGGTTCACCGAAGGCGTCGCGGACTACATCCGCTTCCAGCTCCTCGAACAGGGGAGATTCGGCATCCGCCTCGACCTCGCTAAGATGAAGCCGCGCGACTCCTACCGCGTGACCGGCTGGTTCCTCGCCCAGGCCGAGGCCAAGCACCCCGGACTCATCCGCCGGCTGCACGCCGCCGCCAAGCAAGGCCGCGATATCGAACAGGCCTTCACCGAACATTGCCAGGGCCGCGCCATCGACCCGTTCTGGGCCGACCTCGCCGCGGCGGCCCCCGTCAAGAAGTGAGCGACGCTTCGATCCGCATCCTCGACCCCACGGTCGCCAACCAGATCGCCGCCGGCGAGGTGGTCGAGCGTCCGGCGGCGGTGATCAAGGAACTGCTCGAGAACTCCCTCGACGCCGGCGCCACCCGCGTGACCATCGATTTCTCCCGCGGCGGCAAGGCGCTCATGGTCGTCGAGGACGACGGCAAGGGCATGGCCCCGGACGAAGCCCTGCTGAGCCTCGAGCGCCACGCCACGAGCAAGATCCGGCTCGCCGCCGACCTCGACCGCATCGCCACCTTCGGTTTCCGCGGTGAAGCCCTCCCCTCAATCGCCAGCGTCGCCCGCTTCACGCTGCAGACCCGTCCCGCCGCCGCGGCCAACGGCGTCGAGATCCTCGTCAACGGCGGCAAGGTCATCCATCGCCGCGACCACGGAATGGCGCCGGGCACGCGCATCGAGGTCGCGAACCTCTTCCACCCGGTCCCCGCCCGCCTCAAGTTCCTGAAGTCCGATGAGACCGAGGCGGCGCACATCATCCGCCTCGTGCGGCTCTACGCCGTCGCCCACGCCGAGGTCGGCTTCCTGCTCCGCGAGGATGGCCGCGAGCTATTCCGTTCGCCCGGCAAGGCTCCCTTGCTCGAACGCGTGCGTGAGATCTGGGGCAAACAGGTGGCCACGGAGCTCGCCTTGATGCCGGTGACCGAACGCCCCGGCCTCCGGCTCAGCGGCCTCCTCGGCCGGCCCGGCGTCTCGCGCGCGACCCGGCAGGACCTCGTCACGGTCGTCAACGGCCGCCCCGTCGACAGCCGCACGATGGCCTTCGCGCTGACCGAGAGCTACCACACGCTGATCCCGAAGGGGCGCTACCCGCTCGCCTTCATCTTCCTGGAGATGGATCCGGCCTGGGTCGACGTGAACGTCCATCCCGCCAAGCGCGAGGTGCGTTTCCGCGACGAGGCCAAGGTGCGCGGCTTCATCATCGAATCCGTGCTCGGCGCCTTGCGCGCCAGCCCGGGAGGTGGCGCGGATCCTGAGCGCGTCCCGTTGGAGCCGCCGAGCTTCTCCACCGCGGTCATCCCGTCGATCCCGGCGACGATGCCGCCGGCCGCCGTCGAGCTGGCCACCGCCTCTGTCCCCTCGGCTCCGCTCGCCCCGACGCCGGCACCGGTGGCTTCATCGGCGCCCTTGCGCTTGGGCTGGCGCCTCCTGGCTCGGCTCCGCGAAGAACGCGCCGTCTTCGAGACGCCGACGGGGCTGGCGGTGCTCGACCTGGGGGCCGCCCATCAGCGCGTCCTTTACGAGGAAATCCTGGCTCGCTTCACCGCCGGCCGGCCCGTCTCCCAGCCGCTGCTGGTGCCGCTCACGCTGGAGCTCGACCCCTTGCCGGCCGCGGTGCTCAAGGAGCGCCAGGAACTCCTGACCGCCGCCGGCTTCGAGTTCGAGGAATACGGCCGCAATTTCTGGCGGCTCGCCGCCCTGCCGACGTGGCTTGAGCCGGCCGACGCGCTCGTCTTCGTGCGCGACTTGCTGGCCGAGATGGCCCGGCGCGAGGGCGATTTCGGTCGCCCCGCCCTCGCCTATGACGCCTTAGCGAAGCTCGCCGTCGCGCGCGCGCGCCGCAAGGGCGACGCCCTGGCCGATGGGGAGCTGCTCGCCTTGGCGGAGACGCTGTTCCGCACGGCGCAGCCCGGGACGTGCCCGAAAGGCCGGCGAACCTACGTCGAGTGGTCGGACGCCGACCTCGGGCGCCGGTTCGGCTGATCAGCGGCGTCCTTTGCCGCGCCGCGGCGTGGCCGGCTTCCCGGTGCGGAGCGCCTCGATCTGATCGCGCAGCGTCGCCGCCTTCTCGAACTGTAGCTCGTCGGCGGCCGCCAGCATCTCGGACTCCAGGTCGGCCAGCACCCGCGCGATGTCGCGGTCATCGGTGCCCTCGGCCACCGCGAGGGTCTCCTCGGCCGTGCGGTCGACCAGACTTTCCTCGATCTTGCGGTGCGTGCTCTTCGGCGTGATCCCGTGCTTCGTGTTGTAGGCTTCCTGGCGCTTGCGCCGGTCGCGGCAGATCGTCAGCGCGCGGGTCAGCGATTTCGTCATGACGTCGGCGTACAGCAGCACTTTACCCTCCACGTGACGCGCCGCGCGGCCCGACGTCTGGATGAGGCTCGTCTCGCTGCGCAGGAAGCCTTCCTTGTCGGCATCGAGGATGCCCACGAGCGCGACCTCGGGCAGGTCGAGGCCTTCGCGCAGCAGGTTGACGCCCACGAGGACGTCGAAGTGGCCGGCGCGCAGGCGACGGAGGATCTCGACGCGTTCGATCGCATCGATGTCGGAGTGCAGGTATTCGACCTTCAGGCCGCTGTCCCGCATGAAGTTGGCCAGGTCCTCGGACATCCGCTTCGTGAGCGTGGTGACCAGGGTGCGGTAACCGCGGGCGGCGACGGCCTTGGCCTCGCCGATGATGTCCTCCACCTGGCCGGCGATGGGGCGGACTTCCATGACCGGGTCGAGGAGGCCCGTCGGGCGGATGACCTGCTCGGCGATGACGGCCGAGACCTTGTATTCGTGGGGCGCCGGGGTGGCGGAGACGTAGACCGCCTGCGCGACCAGCTGGTCGAACTCCTCGGGGCGCAGGGGGCGGTTCTCGAGCGCGGAGGGCAGGCGGAAGCCGAACTCGACCAGGCGCTCCTTGCGGGCGCGGTCGCCGTGGTACATCCCGCCGATCTGCGAGACCGAGACGTGGCTCTCGTCGATGAAGACCAACTTATCCTCTGGGAAGAAGTCCAGGAGGCAATGGGGGCGCTCCCCGGGCCGCCGGCCGGACATGTGCATCGAGTAGTTCTCGATGCCCGGGCAGAAGCCCGTCTCGCGGAGCATCTCGAGGTCGTGCTCGACGCGCATCCGGAGTCGCTGCGCCTCCACGAGGCGGTTCGTCCGTTCGAAGTGGTCGACGCGCTCCTCGAGTTCCGCGCGGATGGCCCCGGTCGCGGCTTTCACCCGGCCCGGCGCCATCACGTACTGGTTCGCCGGGTAGAGGTCGAACTTATCGAGGGCCTTGCCCGGCTTCACGCTGACGGGGTCCAGCTCGCGGATGGCCTCCAGCGTGTCGCCCCAGAATTCCAGGCGCACGGCGGATTCCATGTAGGCCGGCCAGACGTCGATGGTCTCGCCCCGGGCGCGGAAGTTACAGCGTTCGAGGATGGCGTCGTTGCGGGTGTACTGGTTGGCCACCAGCTTGGCCAGCAGCTCGTCGCGGCGCAGCGTCATGCCGGCCTGGAGGGCGATCATCGCGGCCAGGAAGTCCTCGGGGGAGCCGAGGCCGTAGATGCAGGAGACCGAGGCGATCACCACGACGTCGCGGCGGGAGAGCAGGGCGCTGCTGGCGCTGATGCGCAGGCGCTCGATGTCTTCGTTGATGGCGGAGTCCTTCTCGATGAACGTGTCCGTCGCCGGCACGTAGGCCTCGGGCTGGTAGTAGTCGTAGTAGCTGACGAAGTACTCGACGGCGTTCTCGGGGAAGAAATTCTTGAACTCGGAGTACAGCTGCGCGGCCAGCGTCTTGTTGTGCGAGATGATCAGGGCCGGGCGCTGCTGCTGGGCGATCAGGTTCGCCATCGTGAACGTCTTGCCCGACCCCGTGACCCCGAGGAGCGTCTGGCGGCCGTGGCCGGCCCGCAGGGAGGCGTCGAGCGCGGCAATCGCGGCCGGCTGGTCGCCCATCGGGCGGTAGTCCGATTTCAGCCGGAATTCCATCTCAGCCCAGCCGCCCGCGGGCGAGCCACTGCGGGTCGACTTCGGAGAGGTCCGCTACGATCCGATGGGCGCCGACCGGCGCCAGCTGCGCGCGCGTGTTCGTCGTCGCAAGCGCGATGGTGATGAAGCCCCCGGCCAGACCGGCCTGGAGACCCGAGAAGGAGTCCTCGAAGACGAAGGAGGTCGCCGGGTCCCCGCCGCCGAGGGCGCAGGCCTTCAGGAACACTTCCGGGTCCGGCTTGCCCCGCGTGACATCCTCGCTGGCGACCGCGCCGGCGAAGAAATGGCCGATGCCGAAGAGTTCGAACGAGAGGGCGAGGTTCTCCTTGTGCGTCGACGTCCCGATGACGCAGGGGATGCCGAGGTCCCGGAGCGCCCCGCAGAGCTCGCGGACGCCGGGCAGGAGGCGGACGTGCCCGGTGCGGGCGATGTCGCGGTAGAGGGCTTCCTTCCGGTTCGACAGGCGCTTCACCTCGGCCGGCTCGCTCGCCCAGCCGAGGATGTCGGGGATGATCAGCTCGTTACGCTTGCCGAAGCCGCGCTTGAAGTGGTCGGCCGGCAGGGCGAGGTGTTCCTCCTTGGCCAGGGCTTCCCAGGAGCGTTCATGGGCGAC
>CAIRWP010000346.1 GCA_903882335.1 uncultured Opitutia bacterium
CTCCTGACCTTCCTTGAGGGCGGCTTCGGTGCGGGCCTTGGTGTCGCCGGGGAACTTGTCCCCGTTGTCCTTCAGCTGCTTCTCCGCCTGGAAGATCACGGCGTCGAGCTGGTTGCGGGCCTCGACGAGCTCGCGGGCGAGTTTGTCGTCAGCCGCGTGCAGCTCGGCTTCCTTGCGGAGCTTCTCGACCTCTTCCTTGGAGAGACCCGAGGAGCCGGTGATGGAGATCTTCTGCTCCTTGCCGGTGCCCTTGTCGATGGCCGAGACATGGAGGATGCCGTTGGCGTCGATGTCGAAGACGACCTCAATCTGCGGGGTGCCGCGCGGGGCCGGCATGATGCCGTCCAGCTTGAACGTCCCGAGCTTCTTGTTGTCCTTGGCCATCGGGCGCTCGCCCTGCAAGATCACGATGTCCACCGCCGGCTGGTTGTCGGCCGCGGTCGAGTAGACCTGGGACTTCTTGGTCGGGATGGTGGTGTTGCGGTCGATCATGGCCGTGGCCACGCCGCCCATGGTCTCGATGGAGAGCGTCAGCGGGGTCACGTCGAGCAGGAGCACGTCCTTGACGTCGCCCTTCAGCACGCCGGCCTGGATGGCCGCGCCGATCGCGACGACCTCGTCCGGGTTGACGCCCTTGTGGGGCTCCTTGCCGGCGAGACCGCGGGCGATCTCGATGATCTTGGGCATGCGGGTCATGCCGCCGACGAGCACGAGCTCATCGACCTCGCTCATCTTGAGGCCGGCGTCCTTGAGGCAGGACTCGAACGGACGGCGGGTGCGCTCGGAGAGGTCGTCGCAGACCTTCTCCATTTGGGCGCGGGTGAGCGTGATATTGAGGTGCTTGGGGCCGGAGGCGTCGGCCGTGATGAACGGCAGGTTGATGTCGACCGAGTTGGAGGACGACAGGGCGATTTTGGCTTTCTCGGCCTCTTCCTTGAGACGCTGGCGGGCCATCGGGTCCTTGGAGAGGTCGATGCCCTGCTCGACGCGGAAGCCGTCGACGAGCCACTGGATCAGGCGTTCGTCCCAGTTGTCGCCCCCGAGCTCGGTGTCGCCGGTGGTCGCGCGGACCTCGAAGACGCCGCCGCCGCTCTCCAGCACGGACACGTCGAAAGTGCCGCCGCCGAGGTCGTAGACCGCGATCTTCTCGTCGCCCTTCTTATCGAGGCCGTAGGCGAGGGAGGCCGCGGTGGGCTCGTTGACGATGCGGAGCACCTCGAGACCGGCGATGGTGCCGGCGTCCTTGGTGGCCTGGCGCTGCGCGTCGTTGAAGTAGGCGGGGACGGTGATGACGGCCTGCGTGACCTTCTCGCCCAGGTAGGCCTCGGCGTCGGCCTTCAGCTTGGCGAGCACCTTGGCGGCGATCTCCTCAGGCGTGAAGACGCGCGGCTTGCCGTCGACTTCGCACTCGATGGCGGCGTCTCCGTTCTTACCCTCGACCACCTTGTAAGGCAGCTTGGAGGCGATGGCCTTCACCTCGCCGAACTTGCGGCCAATGAGGCGCTTGGCGGAGAAGACCGTGTTCTTGGGATTGGTCACGGCCTGACGCTTGGCGGCCTGGCCGACCAGGGTGTCGCCGTTCTTGGTGAAGGCGACGATCGAGGGCGTGGTGCGCGCGCCTTCGGAGTTGGGGATGACGACGGACTCGCCCGCTTCCAGGACGGCCATGCAGGAGTTGGTGGTGCCGAGGTCGATGCCGATGATTTTGCTCATGATTGGTGCTGGGTTGGTTTGAAACAGTATAGGCAGGGCGTGTGCCAAGGAAACGGGGCCGGTTTATTGGGGTTTTGGCGGTCAAGGGGTGGGCCATCCCTGTGTCAGGAGGGGCGAAAGGACAAAGTGTCACACCGGTTTGACCCGCCAAGGCTTCGCCGTTGCCCTGCCCCCACCCTTGGTTTCACTCCCTTACCCATGTCGGCCGACCCCTCCCCCGCCCTCCGCCTCCGCCGCCTGCGCGCCTCCGCCGGTATCCGCGCGATGCTGACCGAGACCACGGTCGAACCCCGCCACCTGATCCAGCCGCTGTTCGTGACCGAAGCCGAAGCGCCGGAACCGATTGCCTCTTTGCCGGGGATCAGCCGCATCCCGCTGACGCAGCTCGCGGCCAAGTGCGCGGAACTCCGTCTGCTCGGCATCCATGGGGTCGCCCTCTTCCCGAAAATCGACCCGCGCCGCAAGACGGCCGAGGGCGCCGAGGCGCTCAACCCCTCGAACCTCGCCCTCCGCGCGATCCGCGAGGTGAAGACAAAGTCGCCGGGCACCGTGATCTTCGCCGACATCGCCCTCGATCCCTACACCACGCATGGCCACGACGGCATCCTGACGGATGACGGGCAGGACGTGGACAACGACGCCACCGTGGAATCGCTCGTGAAGATGGCGTTGCTGACCGCGCAGGCCGGGGCCGACTTCGTAGCGCCGTCCGACATGATGGATGGCCGCGTAGCCGCCATCCGCCGCGGGCTCGACCTCGCCGGCCGCACCTCCACCGGGATCCTCGCTTATTCCGCGAAGTACGCCTCGGCTTTCTACGGCCCGTTCCGCGACGCCGTGGGCAGCGCCCGACCCGCGGGCGCCGCGCCGATCTCCAAGGCCAGCTACCAGATGAACCCCGCCAACCGGAGCGAAGCGCTCCGCGAGGGCCTGCTCGACGTGCAGGAAGGAGCGGACCTCATCATGGTGAAGCCGGCCGGCGCCTACCTCGACATCATCCGCGACCTGCGCGAGGCGACCTCCTTGCCGATCGCCGCCTACCAGGTCTCGGGCGAGTACGCCCAGCTGCACGCCGCCGCCGAGAAAGGCTGGCTCGACCTGCGCGCCACGCGCGATGAGACGCTGCTGGCCATCCGCCGGGCCGGGGCCGACGTGATCCTGACGTATTTCGCGGAGGCTTACGCCCGCGATTTCGCGGCCCGGGGTTAACCCCGGCACGTATCACCGCAGGGTCCGCTATTTTTCGTGTCAGGGCGGCCGGGGCCGGACATAAGTGTCCTACCCCCATGAGCCCTCGTCTCCTGCTCGCCGCCCTGCTCCTCCCTTGGTCAGCCCTCGCCGCCCCCAAGCCTGACATCGTCTTCCTGCTGATCGACGACCTGGGTTTCGCCGACTGCGGCTTCAACGGTGGCAAGCAGATCAAGACCCCGAACATCGACCGCCTGGCGAACGCGGGGGCCGTGCTCGAGCACCACTACGTCCAACCGGTCTGCTCGCCGACCCGCTCGACCTTGCTCACCGGCCGCTACCCGACGCGCACCGGCGTCTACTCGATCGTGAGCCCGCATGCGGCCTGGGGTCTGCCGCTCGCCGAGCGCACGCTCGCCGACGCCCTCAAGCAAGCCGGCTACGCCACCGAGATCGTCGGCAAATGGCACCTCGGCGAATTCCAGCCGGCCTACCTGCCGCTGGCCCGCGGTTTCGAACACCACTTCGGGCATTACTTCGGGATGCTCGATTACTTCACCCACCAGCGCGGCGGGGAACTCGACTGGTATCGCGACGGGCAAAAGGTGAAGGAGGAAGGCTACACCACGCACCTCCTCCGCGACGAAGCCTGCCGCGTCATCGCGCGACAACCCAAGGAGAAGCCGCTGTTCCTCTACGTGCCGTTCAATGGCGTCCATGGACCTTTCCAGGTGCCGGAGACCTACCTGAAGCCCTACCCGGACCTGAAAGGCAATCGCCAGAAGCTCGCCGGGATGCTGGCGGCGATCGACGAGGCCGTCGGTAAGATCGAAGACGCCCTGCGCCAGGCCGGCCGGCTGGAGAACACCTTGATCGTCTTCTCCAGCGACAACGGCGGGCCTCCGCCCGGCGATAACACCCCCTTGCGCGACCACAAGGGGTCGATCTTCGAGGGCGGCGTCCGCTCCGCGGCCTTCGCCTGCTGGCCCGGCCGCATCCCCGCCGGCCAACGCCTCCGCGAGCCGATGCACATGGTCGATTGGTACCCCACCCTCATCAAGCAGGGCGGCGGTTCGCTCGAGCAGAAGCTGCCGATCGACGGGCTCGACGTCTGGCCGATGCTGACGGCGAAGGCGGCCTCGCCCCACGATGCGATCCTCTGCGTCTCGACCCAAGGGCCGGCGCGGGCCGCCGTGCGCATGGGAGAATGGAAGTTGCTGGTGAACGGGGGTGCCGCGGAAGCCGACAAGGCGGAGGCGCCGAAGACCAAGGGCAAGAACGCCAAAGCCGCCGCGAAATACGAACCGGTGGCGCTCTACCACCTGACCGACGATCCGGGCGAGACCAAGAACCTCGCCGCCGCGCAACCGGAACGCGTGAAGGCGATGCGCGCCCGCCTCAGCGAGCTACTCAAGGACGCGGTGCCCTCCGGCGCCGAAATTTCCGGAAAATGAGTCCCGTGAAATTTTCCCTCACCCTCATCTCGGCCTGCCTCTCCGCCTCCCTCGGGGCGGCCGAGACCAAGCCCAATGTGGTCTTCATCCTGGCCGACGACATCGGCTACGGGGACTTCGGTTGCTACGGAGCCACGAAGGTTCGTACGCCGAACGCTGACAAGCTGGCCTCGCAAGGCTTACGCTTCACCGACGCCCATGCGCCCTCGGCGGTCTGCACGCCGACCCGCTATGCCTTCTTAACCGGCGAATACGCCTGGCGGAAACCAGGCACGGGTATCCTGCCCGGCATCGCCGGCCTCATCATAGAGCCGGGACGGACCACGGTCCCCTCCCTGCTCAAGCGCGCCGGCTACGTGACGGCGGTCATCGGCAAATGGCACCTCGGGCTAGGCAAGACCCCGACGGACTATAATGCGGAAATCAAACCCGGCCCGCTGGAAATAGGCTTCGACTACTCGTGGATCATCCCGGCCACAGGCGACCGCACCCCCTGCGTCTGGGTGGAGAATCATCGGGTCGTGAACCTCGACGCCGCTGATCCGATCAAGCTCGATTACAGCGTCCAACGCGGCGAACCCCGCTCCTTCGTCGGCGGCGTCCCCCGCATCGGCGAGCAGCTCGGAGGCAAAGCCGCGCTCTGGAAAGACGACCTGATCGCCGACGTGCTGGCCGAAAAGAGCATCAAGTTCATCGAGGATAACCAATCCAAACCGTTCTTCCTATATCTCGCCACGCACGACATCCATGTGCCGAGAGTCCCGAATTCGCGCTTCCGCGGCACCAGCGACGCCGGTATCCGCGGAGACTCGGTTCACTCGTTCGACTGGACCCTTGGCCGCGTCCTCGACACCCTCGATCGCCTCAAACTTACGGACAATACCTTGGTGATCGTCACGAGTGACAACGGCGGCGTCCTCGACACCAACGGCTCCACCGACGACGTCAACAGCGGCAACCAAAAGACCAACAACGGACACGCCCACAATGGCGTCCTTCGCGGCAACAAGGGTTCGGCCTACGAAGGCGGCACCCGGGTGCCCTTCATCGCCCGCTGGCCCGGACATATCCGACCTGGAACCTCCGGTGCCCTGATCTCGCACATCGACATGCTCTCGACCTTCGCGAGCCTCACCCGACAGGAACTCGCCGCGGCCGATGCGCCCGACAGCCAGAACATCCTGCCCGCCTTGATCGAAGGCAAAGCCGGCCGGGCGACCTTGGTCGAACATGGCAATGTCCTCGCCCTGCGCTCAGGCGACTGGAAGTACCTCGTCAGCGGTTCCAGTGTCGGCAAGAAAAACCAGGAAAAAGCCAAGGGCTCCAGAAAACCGGAGCTCTATGACCTGAGCAAAGACCTGAGCGAGACGACCAACGTCGCTGACCAAAACCCCGAGATGGTAGCCAAGATGGCCAAACTCTTGGCGGAAATTCAAGCCAAGGGCGGCCGTCGCTGAACCGTGCGTCTTTCCTTCCTAGGCTTCGTCCTGCTCGGACTAGTCGCGCCGCTCCGGTCCGCGCAGACGCGCCCGAACATCCTGTTCGTGCTCGTCGATGACCTGGGCTGGGGCGACTTCTCCTGCTTCGGCAACACCGAGACCAAGACCCCGAACATCGACCGCCTGGCGGCGGAAGGGCTGGCGTTCGCCCAGTTCTACGTGAACTCGCCGATCTGCTCGCCGTCGCGTTGCGCCCTACTCACCGGCCAGTACCCGCAGCGTTGGCGGATCACTTCCTACCTGAGCCACCGGGCCGACAACACCCGCCGCGGGCTGGCGCAATGGCTGGACCCGGCCGCGCCCTCCTTGGGCCGCACCTTGCAGGCCGCCGGCTACGCGACCGGTCACTTCGGCAAATGGCATCTCGGCGGACAGCGCGACGTGGACGACGCCCCCGCGATCTCCCGCTACGGCTTTGACGCCTCGCTGACCAACTTCGAGGGCATGGGACCGAAGCTCCTGCCGCTGACCCGGACGCCGGACGCGCCAGCATTCAAGAAGATCTGGGCCGAAGCCGAACGCCTCGGCGGTCCGGTGACGTGGACGGACCGCGCCCAGGTGACCGCCGGCTTCGCCGACGCGGCCTTGCGCTTCATCGACGCGGCCGCCACGCAGCGGAAGCCTTTCTACGTCAACCTCTGGCCCGACGACGTGCACAGCCCCTATTTCCCGCCGCTCGAAAAGTGGACGCCGGGCAAGCGCCCGCTCTACCTGGGGGTGCTCGCGGAGATGGATCGCCAGCTCGGCCGGATCCTCGAGCGCGTCCGCACCGACCCCGCCCTGCGCGACAACACCATCGTGCTGCTCTGCTCCGACAACGGGCCGGAACCGGGCGCCGGGCGGGCCGGCCCCTTCCGCGGCAACAAGACCCAGCTCTTCGAGGGCGGGATCCGCTCCCCGCTCATCGTCTGGGCCCCGGGCTTGATGACCAAGAGCCGGGTCGGCCAGCGCGACGAGACCTCGGTCTTCGCCGGCATCGACCTGGCCCCTTCCCTCGCCGCGCTCGCGGGGGTGAAGCCCGACCCTACGATGAAACTCGACGGTCAGGACCTCTCCACCACGCTGCTCGGCCAAGCGAACGCCTCGCACGCCGCGCCGCTCTGCTGGAGCCGCCCGCCAGACCGCAAGACCTGGCCGCCCGCGTTACCCAAGCCGGCGCCCGACCTCGCCATCCGCGACGGTGACTGGAAACTGCTCTGCGAGTACGACGGCTCGAAACCCCTGCTCTACGACCTCAAGCGCGATCCGGGCGAGACGACGGACCTCGCGGCCCGCGAACCCGCGGTGGTTGAGCGGCTGACCAAGACCCTGCTCGCCTGGCACCGCACGATGCCCGCCGACCGCGGACCGGAGCTGGGCGCGAAGCCGTCCGGACGCTGACGCGTCCGGCCGACCTCACTTACCCGACTTCTTCTTTTTCGCGGCACCGGGCTCGGGCCCGTCGCGGTCGGAGTAATCGCTTCCCCAAAGTGGTTTCATATTGCCGCGGTTCCACTCGTCCCAGCGCGCCTGCAGCTGCTTGACCTTCTCCGGCTGCTCGGCGGCGAGGTCCTTGTCTTCGTGGATATCCTTGGAAAGGTCGTAGAGCTTGACCGCGCTCACCGGCTGGCGCTTGCCGTTGTCCGTGTCAGCGTTGCCGTCATAGCGGACAAGCTTCCAATCGCCCTGGCGGATGGCCATCTGTTCGCCGAAGCGCCAATAAAGCGCCTCGTGCGGCGCCGTCTTCACCGTCCCCGCGAAGTAGGGCAAGAGGTCGGCACCCTCCAGCTTCCATTCCGGCAGCGGAGCTATGCCCGCGGCGGCGAGGGCAGTGGCGTGCAGATCGAGCTGCACCACCGGAGCATCGTAGACCGCCGGGGCCAGCCGCCCGGGCCAAGTGACGAGGAACGGCACGCGAATACCGCCCTCGAGGGTGGTGCGCTTGGAACCACGGAAGGGCGCGTTCACCGAGCCATTGGTCGTGGTGCCGTTCATGGTCGGGCCGCCGTTGTCGCTGATGAAGCAGATCAACGTGCGTCCCTCCTGACCGCTCTCCTTCAGCGCCTGGCGGACCCGGCCGATGTTCTCGTCCATCGCCGACAGCATCGCGGCATAGGTCCGGCGCTTCTTGTCGGGGATCGCCGCGAACTTCGCCAAACGGGCGTCGGTAGCGTCCATCGGCGTGTGCACGGCGTTGAAGGGAAGGTAGAGGAACCAGGGGCGATCGGCATGCTTGCGGACGAAGGCCTCGGCTTCCCGGCCGAAGGCATCGGTGGCGTAATCCATCTCCTTCACGGGCTGGTCGCCGCGCAGGAAGCCACCGGCGTTGAAATAACTATGGGCGCCGCCGAGGAACCCGAAGAACTCGGCGAAGCCGCGGCTCGGCGGGGTTTGCGCGGGCTGCGACCCCAGGTGCCACTTGCCGACCATCCCGGTGACGTAGCCGGCCTTGCCGAGGCGTTCCGGTAGGATTCCCTCGGTCAGAGGCAGCCCGTTCGCCCCGTTGGGGTTGAACTCATGGCCGAAACGATTCTGCTGGCGACCGGTGAGCAGGCCGGCGCGCGTGGGCGAGCAATAAGGACCGGTGACGTAACCGTTCGTGCAGCGCACGCCCGCGGCCGCCAGCGCGTCGAGGTGCGGCGTCGGGATATCCTTGCAGCCGTGGAACCCGACGTCGGCGTAGCCCAGGTCGTCGGCGACGATGAAGAGGATATTGGGGCGGTCCGCGGCGGCGAGGGTGGCGGCGAGGAGGAGCAGCAGGCAACGCATGGTATGCAGGAAGATACACCCGAGCAGGGTGAAAAGTTGCCACAAGGTCGAGCCGCCCTCATAAAGCGGCAATCTGGGCCGATTTCATTGGCGACCAGGCTAACCCTAACCCAAGATGACGCGGTGAACGCCCCCACGCCACCACCCCTGCCTCCGGCGCCCGCCCCCACCCTTCTGGGCCGACTCGCGATCATCGGCGCCGGGCTCGGCGGCCTCACCGCCCTGGGCCTGACGCTCAAGTACCTGGCCCAGGGCCTCGGCGTGCCGGGCAATTTCGACCTCGGAGGCTTGATCTTCCTGGGCGCGGTGCTGCTGGTCCCGCTGACGCCTTTCGTGGCGGTCGGCGCCGCCGCGTCCCGTTGTCGAGAGACGCCGATGCATGTCGCCTGCCTGCTGTTCGAACTCCTCGCGCTGCCGAGCTGCTGGTACTACGCGCAGCTCGCGTTCCGCCTGATCAAACCGGACGCGCTGGAAGCGATGACGTTCCTCTTCCTGCCGGTCTACCAGTTCGCCGCCCTCGGCCTTTGCCTCGGACTGGGCGCCCTGATCGAGCATCTCCGCCGCCGCCAAGGCTGAACCTCAGGCCAGCAGTTCGCGCACGACATTCCCGTGCACGTCGGTCAGCCGGCGATCGATGCCGTTGTTGCGGAACGTCAGGCGCGTGTGGTCGATGCCCAGCAGATGGAGCATCGTCGCGTGCACGTCGTAAACCTGCGTCGGGTTGGCCCGGTCCAGCGGTTTGTACCCCCACTGGTCGCTTTCCCCGTGAGTCACGCCGCCCTTGATACCGCCCCCGGCCAGCCAGTTCGTGAAGACGAACGGGTTGTGGTCGCGGCCCTTGCCGCCCTGCGAGGAGGGCATGCGGCCGAATTCCGTGGTCCAGAGGATCAGCGTGTCGTCGAAGAGTCCGCGTTGCTTCAGGTCCTTGATGAACGCGGCGATGCCGCGGGACATCCCCAGGGCGAGCGGGCCATGATCCCGGCGGACGTCCTCGTGGGAATCCCAGTTGCGGCGGGGGAACCCGTTGTCGTTGCCGCTCCAGACCTGAACGAAGCGCACGCCGCGCTCCAACAGGCGACGGGCCGCGAGGCAACGCTGACCGAAGACGAAGGTCTCCTCGGCCTCGTTGATGTTCTTGTCCCAGACCTGCGGACCACGTTCCAGCCCGTAGAGTTTGAGCACATGTTCCCGCTCCGCCTTCAGGTCGAGGGCCGCGGGCGCCGCAAGCTGCATGCGGGCGGCCAATTCGTAGCTCCGGATCCGCGCCTCCAGCCGCTGGTCCCCCGGCCGCTCGGCCGCATGCCCGCGATTGAGTTCGGCCAGCACGGCTTGGGCCGCGGGCTCGCCTTCGGGACGCAGCCACGCGGCGGCCTTGCCCGGGAAAAGATCCTCCACGGGATTGTCCGCGCCGGGCCGGATGACCGTGCCGCTATGTTGCGCGGGCAGGAAGGCGGCGTCCCAGTTCTTGACCCCGTTGGAGGCGAAGCCGCGGTGGTCCGGCAACACCACGAAAGACGGCAGGTTGTCATTCTCGGAACCGAGCGCGTAGCTGACCCAGCAGCCCGCGCCCGGGAAACCAGGCAACGGAAAACCCGTCGACTGCAGGAGGGTCGCGGCGCTGTGCACGCCCGACTTGCCGACCATGTTGTGCACGAAGGCAAGGTCGTCGACCACGTCGCCCAGCGGCGCGGCGACCTCGCTCAGCCGCTTGCCGGAGCGACCATAGGGCTGGAAATCCCAGAACGGACGCATCCACGGCCCCAGCCCATTCTGGAACGCCTCCACCTTCTCGCCGAAGTCGCTCGGCTGACCATGGCGTTTCACCAGCTCCGGCTTGAAGTCGTAAAGGTCGAGATGGCTGGCGGCGCCCGCCATGAAGAACTGCACGACCCGTTTCGCCTTGGCCGGGCGATGCAAGACACCGCCGAGTTGACCGGGGGCGGCCAGGGCCTGATCCCGCCCGAGCAAGGCCGCTAGGGCGATGCCGCCGAGCCCGCCGCCGGAACGCCAGAGGAACTCGCGACGACCGAGCGACGGCGCCACGGCGCGATGGAAGGGAGAGGTGCGGCTCATCGGTTCAGTCGGCGAAGATGAATTCGTTGAGGTTGAGCAGCACCCGGCAGGTGGCCGGGAGCCCTTCGGCGCGGGCGTAGGCCAGCAACCGGGCGCGCTCCGCGACGGTCGGTGGGCGCCCCAGGACCAGCGCGGAGGCCCGGTCGACCTGCGCGGGCAGGTCGGGCCGCTCGCGGCTGACCCGCTCGGCGAGGAAGCCGGCCTGCGTGAGCATGAATCCGTTGTTCAGCAACGCCAGCGCCTGGAGCGCCGAGAGGCTCTCGTTTCGCTTGTCGACCCGCATCGACGGGTCGGCGCAGTCGAGGGA
>CAIRWP010000347.1 GCA_903882335.1 uncultured Opitutia bacterium
GGGCCAGCGCACGATGAGCGGCACGCGCGTGCCGGTGTCCTTGGGGGACCGCTTGAAGCGCGGCATCCCGCGGCCATGGTCGCCGGTCAGGATCACGATGGTGTTCTCCTCGAGGTTGTTCTCCTTCAGGTACACGAGCACGCGCCCCAGGGTGTAGTCGACCGCCGTGACGAGTTCGTGGTAGTGCGCGACCTCGCGGCGGACTTCCGGGGTGTCGGGGTAGAAGGGCGGCAGTTCGACCTTGGCCGGGTCACGACGGTCGGAGGGCTTGAGGGCCGAGGTGTTGCGCGCATGGGCGTCGTCGCCGGCGCGGACCTGGCTCTCGTGGCTGACGGAGTCGTTGATGTAGGCGAAGAACGGCTGCTTGGGCGGAGCGGTCTTGTTCGCCGGCCGGTTCGCGTAGTTCACCAGGAGTTCGCGGGAATCCGCCAGGTTGCGCTCGCGGATCCCTTGGAAGTCCGTCTTGCCCGGCCACATCACGTGGTACCCGGCTTCCCGGAGTTTCTCGGTGAAGGGCGCCGGCGGGTTGATCACCTTCGAGCGCATGTTCTGCCCGCCCCAGGTCAGCGGGTAGATGCCCGAGACCATCCCGCTCCGGGAAGGGGCGCAGACCGCGCAATGGGTGAAGGCCCGGGTGAAGAGCGCGCCCTCCCGGGCGAGTCGGTCCATGTTGGGGGTGATGGCGTCCTTGCAGCCGTAGGCGCCGGTGTCCGGCCCCATGTCCTCGCCGATCACCAAGACGATGTTCGGGCGGGTGTCCGGTCCCGCCGGGGCGCCTTGGGCAAAGGCCGCGAGGAGGACGAGAAGGGCGAGCAGGGCGGGGCGCATGGGAATAGGACAGGCGGGTGGGGCGATGGTTGCCCGCGACCGGCGGATGGCAAAGCGAAAGGGCGGCCGGAAGGCCGCCCTGGAGGGTAGTCGGAAGCCTATCGGCCCCGGCGCTCCTCGCTAATCAGTCGGTGAAGCGGAACAGGGCCACGTCGCCATCCTTGAAGAGGTAGGACTTGCCCTCGAGGCGGTAGCGACCGGCGTCGCGGGCGGCGGCGACCGAGCCGTTCTTGACCAGGTCCTCGTAGGAGACCACCTCGGCCTTCACGAAGCCCTTCTCGAAGTCGGTATGGATGACACCGGCGCACTGCGGGGCGGTCATGCCATGGCGGAACGTCCAGGCGCGGACCTCCTTCTCGCCGGCGGTGAAGTAGGTGGCCAGACCCAGCAGGTGGTAGGCGCCGCGGATCAGGGCGGAGACGCCGGAGTCAGTCACGCCGAGGGACTGCAGGAACTCCGTGGCCTCGGCCGGGGCGAGGTCGCACAGCTCGGCCTCGACCTGGGCGCAGATGACGACGTGCTCGCAGCCGTGGCGCTGGCCGATGAGCTGGGCGACGGCGGCGACGTGGCGGTTCTTCGACGGGTCGGCGAGGTCGGCCTCCGAGACGTTGCAGGCGAAGAGCACCTTCTTCGAGGAGAGCAGGTTGTAGGTCCGGAGGCGGGCGCGCTCGTCGTCGGTGACCTCCAGGGACGAGGCCGGCAGGTTCTCGTTGAGGTGCTTCACCAGCTTGGCGAGCAGTTCGACGTTGGCGATGGCGTCCTTATCCTGGCTGCGGACCTTCTTCTGGTTGCGGTCGAGCTGCTGCTCGGCGGATTGGATGTCGGCGAGGATGAGCTCCGTCTCGATGACGCCGATGTCGCGTACCGGGTCGACCTTGCCCATGCTGTGCACGATGTCGTCGTTGTCGAAGCAGCGCACGACGTGGATGATGGCGTCGCACTCGCGGATGTTGGAGAGGAAGTCGTTGCCCTTGCCTTCGCCCTTGGAGGCGCCCGCGACGAGCCCCGCGATGTCGACGATGTCGATCGTAGCGGGGATGACCACCTTGGTCGCGGCGATCTTCTGCAGGGCGAGCATGCGGTCATCGGGGACGAGCACGACGCCGACGTTGGGCTCGATGGTGCAGAACGGGTAGTTGGCCGCCTCCGCCTTGCGCGAGCGGGTCAGCGCGTTGAAGAGGGTGGACTTGCCCACGTTGGGGAGTCCGACGATGCCGGCCTGGGTCTTTGCCATGGAAAGGGCAACGTGGGCCTCCGCCTCCCCAAGGTCAAGAGCCGGGAGGGCGGGGCGGCAGGGCTTGGGCCGCCCGGGTCAGGTCCGTCGAGGGCAGGACGACCTCGTCGCGCGGCCCGGGGAGGCCGCGCAAGACCTCGGCGACGGCGACGCGGCCGTCGAGGCGGGTCACCTTGAGCCAGCCGGTGGGCCGGAGGTCCGCATCCCGGGTGACGACGAATTCCTCGCCGCGCAAAGGGTGCCCCGGGGCCAACGTGATCACCCGCCAAGCCGCTCCCGGCTGGCCGGGCGAGAGATATCCCGCCGGCAGGTTGCGCGAGGCGCCGTCCGGCCGGGCGAAGGGGTTGGAGGGCGCCGCCGCGGCGGTCGACTCCGGGTCGGTTGAAACGGCGCAGCCCGCCAGCAGGGCGCCGGCGAGCAGTCCGGCGAACCGGCTCATCCGCGGGGCGGTTGCGGGCCGTCCTGCGGCTTGTTCATGAACGCCTCGAGGGCACCGCCGGAGGGCACGTTGCCGCTGAGGGGGCCGGATTCCTCGGCCTCCTTGTCCTCGTCGGAGATGAACTGGTCGAAGCCGGGGCCGGAGGTGTCGAGCTCGCCTTCGAACATGCCCTGCAGCTGGCGCATGCGCGTCGGGTGGCGCATCTTGCGGAGCGCCTTGGCCTCGATCTGGCGGATGCGTTCGCGGGTCACCTTGAAGTGGCGGCCGACCTCCTCGAGGGTGCGCTGCACGCCATCGAGCAGGCCGAAGCGCAGGATGAGGACCTCCTTCTCGCGTTCGGCGAGGGAGCGCAGGACGAAGTCGATCTTCTCGCGGAGGAGGCGGGTGGAGGCGGTGTCGGACGGGTTCTCGGCCGACTTGTCCTCGATGAAGTCGCCCAGCGAGGTGTCCTCGCCGTCGCCGACCGGGGACTGCAAGGAGATGGGCTGCTGCGCCATCTTCATGATCTGCTGCACGCGCTCGATGGGCATGTTCATCTCGTTGGCGACCTCCTCGGCGGTCGGCTCGTGGCCGAGCTCTTGGGTGAGCTGCTTCTGGACCTGCATCACCTTGTTGAGCGTCTCGATCATGTGGACCGGGATGCGGATGGTGCGGGCCTGGTCGGCGATGGAGCGGGTGATGGCCTGGCGGATCCACCAGGTGGCGTAGGTGGAGAACTTGTAGCCGCGGCGGTACTCGAACTTCTCGACCGCCTTGACGAGGCCCATGTTGCCTTCCTGGATGAGGTCGGTGAACAGCAGGCCGCGGTTCTGGTACTTCTTGGCGATAGAAATCACGAGGCGCAGGTTGTGCTCGACCATCTCGGTCTTGGCGCGCTGGGCCTCGTCGAGGTGCTTGCGCACCTGGCGGCAGACGTCGACCAGCTCCTGCGGCGAAAGGCGCCAGCGGAGCTCGACCTCGCGGGCGCGGGTCACGGAGATCTCGGCCTTGACGGCCTTCTTGGCGCGGACCGGGCCGCGGTTAACGAAGGCCGGCTGCAGGAGGTTGCGGGCGTCCTCGAGGTCGTTCTTCACCTCGGGCGTCTCGAGCCACTCCTCGAAGAGCTTCATCTTGAAGCAGAACTTGCGGAGGATGGGCTTGGCGGGGGCTTCCGACTTCTTGTACTTGTCGCGGGCCTTGGCACGCTCGGCGTCATCCTTGCACTCGAGGACCTTCTCCCACTTCTTGCTGAGGTCCTTCTCGAGGGTCTCGCAGTCCTTGATGACCTTCTCCAGGTCCTTGTAGTAGCGGTCGCGGGATTCGACCTTCTTGTCGATGACGACCTTGTCGAAGCGTTCCTCCTTGCGCTGGACCTTGCGGGCGAGGTCGAGCTGGTAGGGGAGCGTGAGCCAGATGGAGAAAAGGAAATCCTGCGCACGGAGCTCGGCGTCCTCGATGCGCTTGGAGATCTCGACCTCCTGCTCGCGGGTGAGCAGCGGCTTGTGGCCCATCTGCTTGAGGTAGACGTTGAAGGGGTCGTAGGGCGCGTCGGCCGGTACCGTGCGCGCGGCCTCCTCCTCGGAGTCCTCGACCTTCTTGATGAACGCCTCGACCTCGTCCTCGTCGAGGAGCTTGATGTCGAGGTTATCCAAGATGTTCATGATGTTCTCGATCAGCTCCGGGTCGGTGGCGCTGTCGGGGATCACCTCGTTGATGTTCTGGACCGTCACATACCCATTCTTCTTGGAGAGACTGACGAGCTGCTGGACCTTTTCGTTGACGTCCTTCGGGACGACCGGGGCGGCGAGGGATTTGGCGCTTGGGGCGGCCTTGACGATCGGCGCAGGCTTGGGCGTGACTTTGGCGGCGGGCAGGCCCTTCTTCGGGCTCGGCTCCTGGACCTTGCTGGCCGGCGCCTTGGCCGGGCTCTTGGCGGCTGGTACGGGCTTGGGGGCGACCGGAGGCTTGGCCAGCGCTTTCGCCCCGGCTTTGACCGGCTTCGCCGCGGTCTTCGCGGGGACGGCCTTCACGGGCAGCTTGCCGGCGGGCGCCTTGGCGCCTTTGGCGGGGTTCTTCTTCGCGTTCTTGTCGGGCATGGGTGGGTCAGAGGGAAAGGGCGGGCGGGGTGCCGTGCTGCTTGCGGAGGCGGATCTTCTCAGTCTGCAGCGCGTTGAGGGTGGCCACGTCCGCCTTGTCGGCGGAGGCGATGCGGGCGTCCAGCGTGCGGACGAGGCCTTGCGTATGGCGGTTGTGGAACGATTTAAGGATGCCGTTGACGTGCGGCAGGACTTCATCGGGCTGTTCAGCCGGGCTGAAGGAGCCGGCGGCCAGCCGGGCGGCCTCGGTCCGTAGGTCGTCGTCCAGCGCGTTGAGCGCCTCGCGGACGCCGCTAAAGTGGCCGTGAACCGCTTCGTTGAGCAGGGCCATCAGGAGGAGGCCTCCGCGGCCGGCTTGGTCGATCCAGTCGAGCGGGAGGGCCTGCGCGACTGGTACGAAGAAGGTATCATGTCGGAGGAGGAAGAGGACTAGGTCCTCCTCGGGGGTTGTCAAGCCCCCCCCCTTGACAACGGGCTCAGACGCGGCTTCCGCCGTGCCCAACTGGAGGGCGGGGCGTTGCGCGGCGACCGTCGCGACGTGCCGTTCGTAGGCCATGTGCATCTCCCGGATGCCGATACCGGCGTGGCGGGCGGCCTCGTTGAGCGCCTCGCGGACGATCTCCTCGGCGCCGGCCTGCTGGACGATGGGGAAGAGCGTCTCGAGGAGCGAGAGGCGGCTGGCCAAGGGGAGGTTGGAAGAGCCCTCGGGCACGAGGGACTGGACGCAGAACTGCATCGCGCTGCGCGCAGTCTTGGTGAGGGCGGTCCACTGCGAGGCGTCCTGGGTCGAGAAGAACTCGTCGGGGTCTTTGCCGCCGGGCAGGGAGAGGAACCGGATGTCGAGGCCCTCTTTCAGGCCGATCGGCAGCAGACGGAGCGCCGCCTTCTGGCCGGCGGCGTCGGCGTCGAGGAAGACGAGCAGGCGCTGCGAGAAGCGGTGGAGCTGCTGCAGGTGGTCCTCGGTGACCGCGGTGCCCTGCGCGGCGATGACCCCCGGGATCCCGGCGCTGTGGCAGCGAATCGCGTCGAGCTGCCCCTCCACGAGGATGAAGGGCTCGTCGCCCTTGCGGTTGGAGCGCGCGCGGTCGAGGTTGAAGACCGTGCGCGACTTCTTGAACAACTCCGTCTCCGGCGAGTTGACGTACTTGGCCTCGCGCGACGGGTCGTCGGGCGGGGTGATGTCGAGCTGGCGGGCGGTGAAGGCGATGACGCGCCCCTGCACGTCGCGGATCGGGATCGTGAGCCGGCCGCGGAAGCGGCAGCGCCAGCGGGCCGGGTCGGGGATGCGGTCGGTCCCGAAGAACAGGCCCGTGCCGGCGAGCGCCTCCTTGGTGAAGCCCTTCTTCAGCAGTCCGCCGATCAGCTTGGAGTCGTCCACCGGCGCGAGCCCGACGCCGAAGTCGTCGGCCACCGCCAGGTCGAATCGGCGCGTGCGCGTCCAGTAGTCGCGGATCCACTCGCCGTGCACCGGGTCCTCCAGGAAGCAGCGGCGCCAGTAGTCGGCCACGAGGCCGTGGATCTCGAGCAGCTGGCCGCGCAGCGAGCGTTCGTTGGCGTCGGCCCCGCCGTTCTCATACTCGAGCTGGAAACCGAAGCGGGTGGCGACGCGCTCGACGGATTCGGGGAAGTCCAGGCCTTCGCGGGCCATCACCAGCTTGAAGGCGTCGCCGCCCTGCTGGGTGCTGAAGCAGTACCACAGCCCGGTCTCGGGGTTCACCTTGAACGACGGGCTCTTCTCGGACTTGAACGGGCTGAGGCCCCACCAGTCGCGCCCGCGCTGCTTCATCTGGGTGTAGTCGCCCGCCAACGCGACGATATCCGCGCGCTGGCGGAGGTCGTCGATGGATCTGCGGGAAATTCGGGCCACGGCTGTCAAGGGGTGCGTGTCAAGGGGGGCAGGGCAATGGAAATGAGTTCCCAATCGGCGGAGGTTTGTTCCTCAGGTGGTCTGCCTGGCAGGGCCCCTTCGTCAAGCAGGGTGCCTGCCAAGTCCCTCACCGGCAGTCGGTTGGCTCGCGGGCGTCCTTTTCAGCACTCGTCGCACAGTTTGCGGCGGATTTCCTTGGCCTTTTGGCGAAGTTCCGCCGCCTCCGGCTTACGGTCCTGCAAGGAGAGCGCCTCGGCCAGGTGGTCCATCACGGAAGCGGCCTCGCGGCGGTCGACCCCGCGGACCCGGACGATCGTGTCGAGTTGCCGGCGCAGCAGGCGTTCGGCTTCGACGGCGTGGCCGAGTTTGAGTTCCAGGCCGGCCCGGATGCTCAGCAAGCCGAGGAGGTCGTCGTGGTCCGCGCCCAGCCGGGCCTCCTCGAGGGCGATCGCCTCCGCATAGCCGGCCGAGGCGCGGGCGAAGTCGTTCAGGCGATAGTGGATGCCCGCGAGCTGGACCAGCGCGTTGGCGAAGGCCTCGGCGTCGGCGGCGGGGAGGGAGCGCCAGGCTTCGATGCTGTCGCGGTAGGCGGCCTCGGCATCGGCGAAATCACCCTGCTCGGCATGGATACGCCCGAGCGTCTCGAGGTACTGCGCACGCTTGCGGAGGTTCTCGGCCGTGCGGTGCAGGCGGCGCGAGAGCATGTGGCGCACGTCACGCTCGACCTCGGCGAAGCGCGCCGGGGCGCCCTCGGTGGTCCGTTTGGCGATCTCCTGGGTGAGCCGCAGGGGCAGGTCTTCGGTGACGATGCGCAGCTCGGTCGGACCTTCCACGGTCGGCGTGCAACCGACGAGGAGGGCGAGGAGCGCGGCGGCGGCCGGGCGGGGGAGGCGGAGCGACATCGTGGCGGATAGCCTGCCCGGGGAGGGGCGGGGTCGCAACGGGATTATGGGGGAGCGCTCAGTCGCCGAGGAAGGTGACGTCGTCGCACTGCGCCTTGAAGAAAGGCGCGGCGCCGTCGACCTCGACGGTCAGCGTGTGATTGCCCGCGGCGATCGTGGCCTTGGCCACGCCGGCGGCGAGTTCCAGCGGCTTGCCGTCCAGCCAGGCGGCCTTCGCGCCGGTGAGCTGCAAAGGCTTCGTCGCGGCGGCGGAGGCTGTGAAGCGGGCGCTGGCGTACAGGCGGCCCGGGTTGAAGACCTTGGGCAGCTGCCCGTTGATCAGGGTGTAGACCGGTGTGGGCGCGGCGGACTTCGCCAGCGCGCCGGGCGGCTGGTCGTCGAAGAGCCAGAGACGGGCGACGTTCGCCTTGCTGGCGTCGAACGGTCCGGGCTTGCCGATCTCGCCGAGGAAGGCGAAGAGGCTACGCTTGGGCACGTAAGCGAGGCCGTCGACGAGGCCGGCGGGCATGAGGCTGCCGATGTTCTCGCGTTTCACGATGTTGGCCTTGGTCACGGGCAGCTCGACGCCGGGGCCGGGACGGATGATGACCTCGGTCGCAGTCTCGCGGGCGGGGATACCGTTGAAGACGCTGCCGTCCTTCATCGTGAAGGCGAAGCCATGGTAGCCTTCCTTCACCTTGGAGGCGGGATTGAGGACGCTCTCGATGATGTAGTCGAGCGGCGCGCTGGCGCCGATGCTCGAGAGATCGGGGCCGAGTTTGCCGCCGGCGCCGCCGATGGCATGGCAGAGCGCGCAGCCGTTCTGGCGGTAGACCATCTCGCCCTCGGTCGGGTCGGCGCCTTTCTTGACGGCCGCGACCATCGCGTTGACTTCCGCGGCGTAATCGCGGGCGCCGGCCTTGGCTCCCGTGAGGGGCGTGAGCGCCTCGACGAGGGCCTTGCCGCCGCGACCCATGCCGCGGGCGGCCTGCAGGGCGGCCGCATAGGTGTCGGGGCTCAGGTCCGCGGGGAACTTCTTGGCGAGACGTCCCGCGAAGGCCGCGTTCGTGAAGAGTTCCTGCCAGGTGCGCACGGCGTCATCCTTCTTCAGTTGCGCGAAGACGCCGGGCAGGATCTGGAGCGCCTCGGCCGGGGCGTGTACGGACAGTCCGAGCAGGGCGCCGCGGCGCACGTCCAGGGGCTGGGTTTCCGCGGACAGCGCCTTGAGCGCGGTGACCGTGGCGGGTTGGCCGATATCACGTAGCGCCTTGAAGGCGAGGTCGCGCAGGCCGCCGTCGGCGTTCTGGCCGGCGAAGGTCGCGATCGTCGGCACGAAGGTCGCGAGTTTCCAGGCGCCGCTTAGGCGGACGGCGGCGACGCGGAGGTCGCGGTTGTCGGACTTGAACAAGGCGCCGAGCGCGGCGAGGTCGCCCTCGGGCCGGGCGTTGCGGCTCACGCCCGCCTCGACGAGCGCGGCGGCGGCGCGGACGCGGGCCGCGGGTTGCAGCGCGCCTTCCTTGGTCACCGCGGCGAAGAGCATGGTCAGTTCCGTGGCGCCGCCGGAGCGGCCGATCAGTTCGATCCAGGGACCGGTGCCGGCGGCGTCCAACTGTCGGCCGGCGAACAACTGCTTGATGTAGGGCGCGGCCACGACGGGGTCGGCGATCTTGACGACCCGCTCCAGCTTGGCCTCGCGGCCGGCGACCTTCTCGGGGTGCGCGGCGAGGTCGGCCAGCCAGAAGCGGGCGGTGTCGTTTACGCTCGTCCAGGCGGCGAAGTCGAGGAACGAGTCCTCGGGGTTGGCCGGCAGGTTCTCGAGGATCAGCTCGGCGGCGGCGGGCGAGGGGATGCGGGCCAGGGCGCGGAACGCCTCGAGCTGCACGCGGGGGTTGGCGTGGCGCAGCTGGGCGCCGATCAGGGCGAGGTCGCCGGCGCGCAGTTGCGCGTGCGCCTTGCCGAGCTCGCGCAGGGCCACCTGCACGTTGACCGGGTCGGCGCTCTTGAGCAGGGCGATGAGGTCGGCGGTCTGGTCGACGCGGCCGCTGAGCAACCACGCCGCGTGGCGGCGGGTGATGTCATCCTGGGCCCAGGCGGCCAGCGCGGTGTTGAGCCGCTGCGGCGAGAACTGCCGGAGCAGCTCGCGGCGCGCCTGCTCGAATTCCCAGCGGCTCGCGGAGGTCAGCCGGGTCAGCAGCTCCTCGATCGGCCGACCGACCAGCGGTTGCCAGGCCAGCGGCTTGCTGCCGGTCGGGGCGATGCGCCAGATACGGCCGCGCTGCTTGTCGCGGCGCGGGTCGCGGAAGTCGACCTCGCCGTGATTGATGATCGGGTTGGTCCAGTCGGCCACGTAGAGCGCGCCGTCCGGCCCCATCGCCAGGCCGATTGGGCGGAAGGCGGCATCGCTCGTGCGGACCACGTCCGGCTGCGTCTTCGTGATGTAGCCCGAGCGCGGCTTGGCGTCGGCGGTGAAGTCATTGAAGGCGAAACGGACGATGCGGTGGGCGCGGAAGTCGTTCGTGATCGCGTTGCCCTGCCACTCGGCCGGGAAGAGCGGGCTCTGGACGATTTCGAGGCCGCAGAACTTGGGGTACGAACCCGGGCTGATGCTGCTGATCGTGCGGCGGGCGCCTTCGGAGGGCGGTAGCACCGCGCCGGGGAAGCCCCAGCTCACGCCGTTACCGTCGGCGCCGGAGGTCAGGAAAGTCTGGCCCGCGAGGTCCTCCTGCTGGCCCCAGGCGTTGACGAGTCCCTTGGAGTGGACCTCGAGGCGTTCGCGGGTCGGGTCGTAGGCGAAAGCCACGCCGGAGTTGGCGCGGATCAGGCCCCACGGCGTCTCGACGTGCGAGTGGATGTAGATCGTCTGGTGGAAGTAGAGCCGGCCGTCGACGCCCCAGTGCAGGCCGTGGATGATGTGGTGGGTATCCTCGGTGCCGAAGCCGCTGAGGACGATCCGACGTTCGGAGAGCAGGCCGTCCGCGCCCGGCTTGGTCAGGTGGAGCAGCTCGGTGCTGGCGCCGACGAAGCAGCCGCCGTCGCCATCCGGCGCCACGCCCGCGGGGATCAGCAGCTTGTCCGCGACGATGCGCGAGGTCTCGGCCACGCCGTCCTTGTTCGTATCCTCGAGGAGGATGATCTTGTCGTTGCCGGTGGAGGGGCCGAACTTCGCGGAGTTGCCTTCCATCTGCGCACCGAGGTCGTCGGGGTTGACCTGCGGGTAGGTGTTGGAGGTCGCGACCCAGAGGCGACCGAGGCCGTCCCAGCTCATGTGGACGGGCTTCTCGAGGAAGGGGTTCTCGGCGAAGAGCGAGATGTCCAGCCCCGGCTCGAGCTTGAACTCGGGCTTGGTCAGGGGCGGCAGCGCGGCGAGCTTGGGCTCGGACTTCGGTTCCGGCGGCAGCGTGCTCGGCCGGCCCGCGGAGAGCCCGATGACGTTCGCCTCGGCTTTGTCCACCAGCGGGTCGAACTTCGGGATTTCGACGGCGTTGCGCCCCTGCTCGCCGCGGCGGAAGCCGAAGATGTAGGTGTAGTTCGCGGGGCGGCTGCGGTGGAAGAACAGGGAGTTCTTGCGGAGAATCTCGGCGCGCAGTTCCCCCTGCGCTTTCGTCTCGGCGTCCCAGCCCGCGACGTCGTCGCGCCAGCCGAGCTGCCGGGCGAAGGCGGCGGCCAGCGCCCGGTAGCCCTTCTCGTTCAGGTGGATGCCGTTGTCCGTGCCTTGCGCGAGCTCCACGCCGGCGTCCTTCCAATCCCCGCGCACGAAGGGCGCCTTGCGTTCGGCCGCCAGTTCGCGGAGCACCTGCTCATACTGGGCCAGCAGGGCGTTGTGCTCGGCGGGGTCGGGCAGGCCGGGGCGCGTGGCGCGAAGGTCTTCGTGGCGGATCGGGCCGACGAACACGAAGCGGACCTGGCCTTGCGGACTGGCCTTCACGATCAGTTCCATCAGCTCGGTCAGTTCGCGGCGGAACTTGGCGGGGCTGTGGTCGACGCCGTAGCGGGCGGGGTCCGGGTTCAGGACCGGGTCGTTGCGGCGGTAGGTCAGGTCGTCGAGGCTTGCGGCCATGCCGTAGCCGAGGACCGCGACGGTGGGCTTCACCACGGCGAGCTGCTCGCGGAGGCTGTCGACGCCCTTGGCGACGGGATCGAAGCTGGCGCGCGAGGCGCCGAGCGGGCTGTCGCCGCTGTAGCCGAGGTTGCGCACGGCGAAGTTCTTGCCGGGGAAGCGCTGGCGCATACGCGCCTCGAGGTGGCCGTAGTTATTCTCGCGCTCGATGAGCACGTCGCCGATCAGCAGGACGCGGTCGCCGTCGTTCAGGACGAGCGCAGGTTCGGCGGCGAGGAGACCCGTGGCGAAGGCGCACAGGGCCGCGAGGAGGGGGAGGCGGGGCATGGTCGGATTGGAAGGGATTTGGCCGAGGTGGCGAGCCGACTTTAGACCCCCCGCCCGGGAAGTTGTTGCCAATCCCGTCCCGCCAAAAAACGCCGTATAACCCGCGTCAGTCGACGAAGGCCGGCCAACGCTTGCGGAAGGCCAGCTGGGCTTCCTTGTCGGGAATCACCGGCCGGGCGGGGTCGGTGAGGAATTTCAAGGGGAAGGCAGGTTTCAGGTGCCGCACGGTGACCAGGTCGCCCTCGACCTGGAAGACCGCGAACCAGGCTCCGCAGCCGATATCGAACAAGTCGCCGTGCCGGCTGCGGATCCGGCGGGTCCGGTGCGGTGAGGGGTCGCGCGCCAGCATCTCCGTCATGCGGTCGCGGAAGTCGATGCCCCAGGAGTCGCGCAGCCACGCGAGGTGTTCGTTCGCCGCTTCGGTGAAGGCCACGCGGAAGGCGGGCGGGGCCGCCAGCGCGGCGTCGACCTCGGCGATCCAGCCGGACTTCGCCTCGGGGAAGGAATCGTAGGCCGGGATGTACGGCTTGATGTCGAAGACCGGGGTCCCGTCGACGAGGTCGCACGGTCCGAGCAGCAGGTAGCCCTTCTTTACCGCCAACAATTGCACCGGGGTGATGCCGAGCGGGTTTGGACGGTGCGGGGACCGGGTCGCGAAGACCCCTCGGCGCTTGGACGGACCGCGGGGCGGTAAGACCTCCGGCCTCCAGTCCTTGTTGCGGTGGAACCACCAGAGTAGCCAGATGCGGTCGAAGCCGGCCAGGTCCTTGAGCGCCTTCTGGTATTTGTCGCCGGGCAGCAGCTCCAGTCGGCTGGTCTCGGCCTGACGTTCATCCGGCTGGTGGCGGGCGTCGAATTTCAACGGCTTCTTCTCCGTGCGGATGAAGCCGATGGGGCGGAGGATGAGCTCGTCGTCGGGCACGGGGGCGAAGCGTTAGGAATGAGGGCTAGGGCGGGGGAGGCGAAAGGCAAGAGCCGGGGCGGGCCGACTCGGGGTTGACCCTCTGCGTGGAGCCGCTTAGGTGTAGTTCATGCGGAGCCCCACCCTCATCTGCCTGCTGTTGGCCGGTTCGGCCTTGGGCCTCGACCTCAAGCCCTCGCTGGCCCCTTCGAAGCCCGCGACCCCCGCGACCCCGGCCCGCCCAGTCGCGCCTGCCCCGGTAGCCCCGGTGCCGGTCGCCAAGAAGGAGACCGCCAAGGCGGAGCCGGCGAAAGCGGAGGCGGCCAAGGACTCGGAGCCCGCGGCCGTCGCCTTGGCCAAGTTCGCGAACGAAGCGACGGTCCGGGCCGACTACCAAGGCATCCAGGTCCTCCTCGCCGGCTTCGTCGCGCGCGGCCCGCGGGATTTCCTGGAAGTGAAACTGGCCGGCGTGGAAGGGAAGGCCGAGGCGCTTTGTCACGTCCGCCTCCTCAATGCCGAGGGTAAGGCGATCGGCTACCTCAAGGCCTACCTCCACGCCAAGGGTACCTCCTTCGACCTCGCGATGGTGGAGCGGGATCCCGCCAAGCGTCGCGCCATGCTCGAGCGCACGCTGTCCATCCAGTTCCAAGGCGTCGACAAGAACGAGCAGGTCCTGACGGCGGTCTGCCGGCGGGTGCCCTGAGGCCCGCTCCGGTCCCGCTGTGATGACGGAAGCCATCCTCAATCTTTCCTGCTACAAGTTCACGCCGCTCGACGACCTGGAGGCGCGGCGCCAGGTCCTGCTGGACGCTTGCCGAGCGCAGGCGGTGAAAGGGACGATCTTGCTCGCCCCCGAGGGCATCAACTTCTTCCTCGCCGGCACGCGCGTGCAGTTGGCCGCCGTGCTTGAGGTCTTGCGCACCCTGCCGGGGCTGGCCGACCTCGCTCCGAAGGAGAGCCCGTCATCGGACCGTCCGTTCAAGCGGATGCTGGTGAAGGTGAAGAAGGAGATCATCGCGTTCGGCGTACCCGGGGTTGATCCCGCCCGCGCGCCGTCCCCCAAGCTCAAGGCCGCGGAGCTGAAGCGGTGGTTGGACGAGGGACGTCCGGTGGTGCTGCTCGACACCCGTAACGTCTACGAGGTGCGCATGGGGACCTTCCGCGGGGCGCTGGCACCGCCGATCTGGAATTTCCGGGATTTTCCGCGGGCGGTCGCCGACCTGCCGGCCGACCTCAAGGATCGGCCCGTCGTGATGTTCTGCACGGGTGGCATCCGTTGCGAGAAAGCCGGTCCGTACATGGAGAGCCTCGGCTACAAGGATATCCACCAGCTCGACGGCGGTATCCTGAAATACTTCGAGGAGGTCGGCGGGGCCCATTACGAAGGAGAATGTTTTGTCTTCGACGAACGCGTCGGCGTGGACGCCGCCCTGCGGCCGACCCGCTCGGTGGTCTGTTTCAACTGCCAGATGCCCCTGACCTTCGCGGAGCAGCGGGATGAGCGTTACGTCTACGAGAAGTCCTGCCCGCACTGTTTCGACGGCAAGCCGAAGGGCCGCGGCAACACC